>JAUIKB010000097.1 GCA_030430975.1 Polyangia bacterium | reverse complement strand
CTAGGCAGGTCGCGGGCGCCGGCAGCCTCCCATCGAGTCCGGTATTCACGAATCGCCGCGGCATCGTAAGACTTGCCGAGTGCTCGGTCCCGGACTTCCTGGCCGAGTTGGCTGCCGACAACTCCCCGATACGCAGAGACAACCCGCTCACGAGCATCCGCTGCACGGCGAACGAGGGGAAGGAGGCGCGCAGCGACACGATTCCTTTCACCGTCGCGATTCCGCGCAAAGAGGTGTCTGAGCACCGTCAGAACAAGAAGCACTTGCCGGTGGTCATCCAAGGCCACGGTTACACCAGCCAGCGCTTCGAGGGGATGCAGTTCGCGTCCTTCTTCGCTCGTCACGGGCTGGCATCTTTGAGCATCGACGGTCCGGGGCACGGCATCAACATCGGTGAATCGGATCGCGCTCTCGCCAACGCGCTGGGTGCGGCCAACGGCTTGCTCGGAACCACCGATGCAATCCTGACAGACCGCGCCTTTGACCAAAACGGCGATGGCATCGTCGACTCGGGTGCGGACTACTGGACGTCCTATCTGTTCCACACCCGCGACAACGTCCGTCAGTTCGCTCTCGATTACATGCAGGCGATCCGCGTGATCAAGAGCTTCGATGGCAAACGTCGCTGGGACTTCGACACCAACGGCGATGGCGAAAAGGACCTGGCGGGCGATTTCGACGGTGATGGCATCGTCGACATCGGGTCCGAGTCGGAGTTCTACCTCGTCGGAGCCTCGCTCGGCGGGATCATGGCAATGGTCATGGGCGGCGTCGAACCGAACCTCACGGCGGTCGCGCCCATCTCTGGTGGCGGCGGATTCGGCGACATCGGTCTGCGGTCCCGACAGGGCGGCGTGACCGAGGCATTTATTCTACGTGGTATGGGCCCGTTGTTCCTCGGAGCGATCGACGCCGATACCGGCGACTTCACGCTGCAAACCACCGTCCCTGACCTGAACGCCGACGCAACCTATGACCTAGCGACAGTCAAGGACGTGCGGGCCGGCGACACCATGGTCGCGTTCAACATCGACAACGGCGAGCGCGGCTGCGGATACGTTTCAGAGGCGGGTACCGTTCGCGCTGGCGTCGAAAGCGACCGTGGCGACCGCGTCCGCGTCGCGTTCTATCATGGACCGCAGCTCGTCCATCTTTCCGACGACTGCGAAGTCCGCGAAGGCGCCGAGCCCTACGACGTTGTCGATTCGTTCGAGATCGAGGTGGAGCACCAGGCCGAAAAGTTCGAGAAGGGCGCCGCGCTCGTGGCGCTAGAAGACGGCCTCGGCTTGCGGCGGTCACACCAAGACTTGCGACGTTTCCAGGGTCTGGGGCAGCTCGTGATGGATCCCACAGATCCGGCAACCGTGGCGCGCTACATGCAGATGGAGCCACTGCTCTTTCCCGGCACCGGCGAGAAAACCGGCACTCACCTCTTGGAAATCACGACCATGGGCGACATGAACGTCCCGGCCAGCTCGGGCCTGACGCTCGGACGTGCGGCAGGCATCATCGACTATCTCAATCCCGACCCACGCTATGGAAAGCCGGTCAATCAGGAGCTGATCGACAACTACACCGCCGAGGCTGTTCATCTGCTGAAACGCTACGTGAGCCCGGCGGGAGACGGCGTGCATCTGGACATCGAGAACTTTAGTGAAGGCAAGGACTACTACGGCACGAACGTTCCGCGCATCGACAAGCCGATGCGCATTGGGATGGGCAAGAAAGACATGCTGGGCGGGGAGAGCGCGGCGATCTTCCCGTACAACGTCCCCGAGGGGCAGCACGGCTTCGACCTGCCCGGGCAGATGACGGATAAGGCGCGCAAGGCCTGCGCCAATGCGTGCGAGCTACCGGGCGAGGACGACCCGTGCGCTTGCAACGAGATCCAGACGTTCGACATCGGGTCGTTCATGGTCAACATGATCGCCACTTACTTCAAGAGCGGTGGCCAGAAGATCCGCAGCGAAGCGTGCCTATCGAGCGACGACTGCTCCGACTTCCCGAAGCGCCCAGCATCGCGCGAAGCCAACGACCTCAAGTGACGCTGCCGGTACATCGCAAACCGACGGTATCAACACGATCGATAGCGGGCGCGAGCCCCAAACGCTAAGCTCAGCACTGTGCGGAACGGCGTTGGGACTGCGTGTTTAGCTCTTCTATTGATGGCGGCATGCACGTCATTCGACGACGCCCAAGACCCTGAACAGACCACGGCCGACGGCGGCGCGAACGCAACCGGTGCGACCGGCGGCACGATCGGAACCGGCGCCATGTGGGCGGGCGGAAACGCCGGCACGGCCACGGGCGCCACAGGCGGCGGCGGAACCGCTGGCACCACCGGAGGCACCGCGGGAACAACCGGCGGCGTCGGGGGCACGAGCGGCGGCACCGCGGGAACAGCCGGCACAACCGGCGGCACCGCGGGCACGACAGGCGGCACCGCAGGCACAACAGGCGGAACTGCTGGCACGACAGGCGGCACTGCCGGCACAACCGGCGGCGTCGGCGGCACGATGGGCGGCTCGACGGGCGCCGGCGCGCTGTCCGCGGAATGTCCGGAAGCCTGCGACAACCCGCCACCGTCCACAACGGGCGAAAGTTGCGCCACCGCCACGGTCATCACGCGAGGCGAAGTGTCCCCCACCGGCACCATCAGCGGCAGCACGTGCATGGCCACCAATGACGAGTCCGGCTTCGTCAAGAACGGCACACCGTGCGCAGATGACGGGCCCGACCGCGTCTACCGCGTCTTCATTCCCGGCGGGTCCATCCTCGACGTCGATATCACTCGTGGTACCAACTGCGACGGCAGCCCGGGCACCTGGACGCCCAAGCTAAAGATCCACGGGCCCGAGCAAGGCTGCGGCCACAAGCTGTGTTCGTTCAACGATTGGTGCGGCCCGGCAACGCCGCAAAGTTCCGCTCCACGCTTCAGCACCGGCAGCGACGGCTGGTGGTACTTTGTCATCGATGGCGAAACCGCCGCCGATCGGGGGAACTTCACCCTGACGATCGATCCGCATTGCAGCGGAACCTGCGGCTGCTAGGCGCGGCTAAGCGACGCCGTACACTTCGGACAGCTGTCTCATCTCGTCGGCACCGTAGACCGCCAACCGCTGCAGATGAGGCACGGCCTCGCGACAGCCGATGTACCCGAAGTTTAGAGTGTCCTCGTAGCTGTTGATCGTCACGTTCAGACCGTAGCCGTGGAACGCGATCGACAGCGGGTAGACAGCGCGCATCCGCGCGCCCCGGAAGTACAGCGTCTTTCTTGGACCGGGCACATTCGATATAACCACATTGAAAGCTGGACGGACGCGTCCAGCCGTCGCCGTCACCGTCTGAACGCTCAGCGGCGTCATCAGCAGCGCGCTGTACTGAAAGATCGCGTTCTTGGTCATGCCCTGAAGCTGCTCTTTGGCTCGACTCGTCGATGCGACGACCGCCTCCAGGCGTTGCTTAGGCTCGCCCAGATCCGTCGCAAGGGATGCGAGGATGGCGCCAACGGCGTTTCCGCCACCCGGATCATCCTTGGGACGAATATTCACCGGCAGCATCGCCACTAGCGGGTGATCGGGGAGTTCGCCTAGCTCCAGTAGAAGCCGCTGAGCCGCGCCGCCACACAGCGCGAGCGCCACATCGTTCAGCGTACCGCCAGCGGCTTTGGCGACCGCCTTCATCTGATCCATCTGGTATTGCTGCGTGGCGAACCGACGATTGCGGCTGATGCGACGATTGAAGATCGTCTTCGGCGCTTGCAGCGGCGCAACTAGATCCTTGTCCTTGTTCTGCACGGCTCGCATGAGCTTCATAAAGGCCTGCCCGACGTTCTTCGTCACGCCCACCTGCTCGCGGCCGAGTTCCCGCAGGGCATTGAGAGTCGGTACCGGCGGCTCGCTTGGATCCGCCTTGGGCCGCTCGTGCGGAGGCAGCGAGAAGAACAACTGCGTCGCCATGTCCTGAGGATCGGTCGACATGCTCTGCGCGAGGAGCTTCATCGCCGTGTACCCATCGACCAGCGAGTGGTGCACCTTGGCGTACAGCGCAAAACGGTTCCCGCTCAGCCCCTCGATGATGTGCACCTCCCAAAGCGGGCGGTGAAAATCCATTTGATGGCTGTGAAGCCGCGAAACCAAAATACCCAGTTCGCGCTCGTCGCCAGGCGTGGGCAATGCCGACCGTCGGACGTGGTAGTCGAGATCGAACTCATCATCCGGTACCCAGGCCTGCAGCGGACTAGTCAGGAACTCCGGATGCCGAAGGCGCAAGTTCCAGGGCGAGTGCACCGGAGCCTCCCGGAGCTCTTCCATCAGCTCCCGTAGAAACGTGGGCGACGCGCCGTCGGGAGTGTCGAATATGAACATGCCACCGACGTGCATCATCGACTCGCGGCTCTCTCCAGCTAGAAACACCCGATCGAGTACGGACAGTTCTTTCTTCAACGCGCCTCTCCTCTCGAGGACTCGGTCCTCTACGATCAAGGTATCGCGAATCCGACGTCAGGTGTGAGGATCAGGTGGCCGTTCCGCAACGGCGCGCCGCGCGCGGTCCACCTCACGCAGCACCGAGCGCGCGTGTTGAAGAAAACGTGTACCCGCCGGCAGCAGGGTCACACCGCGCGGATGCCGCTCGAAAAGCGGGGCACCAAGCTCATCTTCCAGCCGCCGCAGCTGCCGACTGAGCGGTGGTTGGGAGATATGTAGACGCAGTGCGGCACGACCGATGTTGCCCTCTTCGGCAATGGCAACGAAGTACTCGATCTGGTCCAGGCTCATGCCCGTTAGTGTACACCTTCAACGCTCATCAGGCTCGGTCACGGCTCTCCATACCCAAACGGTATTGGATCGCCTAGCCCACGCCACGGCACGCTCGCACCGTGATCCCCATACTCACCCGCCGAGAGCAGCACGCTATGCATGCGGCCGGGCGCGCCGCAGCCGACACACTGACGCACGTGGGTCGCCAACTGGCGCCCGGGATGACCACGGCAGACGTCGACCGGCTCGTGACTGAGCACACACGCTCGCTGGGCGGCGTCCCGGCGCAGTTCGGATACCACGGCTTTCCGGCATCGGTGTGCACGAGCGTCAATCACGTCGTCTGCCACGGGATCCCGAGCGCGCGGCACGTGCTGTCGGACGGTGACATCATCAACGTAGACGTCACGACCCAGCTCAACGGTTACCACGGAGATACATCGCAAACATTCATCATCGGCGACGCATCCGAAGCCGCACGCCGAGTGGTGGACGTCGCTCGACGTTGCCGCGCCGCGGGTATCGCTGCGGTTCGTCACGGAGCGCGCCTCGGCGACATCGGCGCGGCGATCGAAGCGCTGGCGCGTGCCGAAGGCTGTAGCGTTGTCCGCGACTACGGAGGGCACGGGATCGGCCGGGCCATGCACCAAGACCCGCACGTCAGCCACGTTGGCGTTCCGGGCAAAGGCCTCCGGCTCAAGGCGGGCATGGCGATCACCATCGAACCGATGATCAACCTCGGGAGTCCCGACGTAGAGCAACTCGACGACGGTTGGACGGTCGTCACGGCGGACGGATCGCTGAGCGCCCAGTTCGAACACACCCTAATCGTCACGCCGACGGGCGCCGAGATAACAACGCTCGCCTGACGGTGGCCATCGCCGTCGCCCGTTGCGACAAGTCCGGCTAGATACCCGCCGCACCGAGCTCGTGCGATAGTGCTTCCGGGATGGAATGGGACGACCTCAGATACGTACTCGCGCTGGGAGAAGAAAAGACTCTTGCCGCTGCCGCTCGCGCGCTAGGTGTCGCGCACTCGACTGTGTACCGGCGTCTTAGATCGCTGGAAGAATCCCACGGTCAGCGCCTGTTCGAGCGACGCGGCGATGCGTACGCACCGACTGATGTCGGCGCAGCCGTCCTGGCTGAGGCGCGCCAGGTACATCACCACGTTCAGGCGGCGACGCGACAACTGGCCGCCGCCGACCCGTCGGTGAGCGGCACCGTGACCGTCACCATGGCCGAGGCATTCACGCTGTTTCTCAGTCCAGCTTTGCACCGGTTCCGGGCCCAGTACCCAGAGCTGCAGCTCACCGTCGACGTCACGTCAGCACCCCGACGACTCGAACGCGGCGAAGCCGACGTCGCGCTGCGGGTCGCCCATACGCCAACTGACACGCTGGTCGGACGCAAGGTGAGCCGCATTCGGTATTGCGTGTATCGCGGAGAACTGCAGACTGATGACCGCGCCGATGACTGGGTGGTGTTGGCTCCGCCGCTGGACGCGACGGACTGCGGCCAGTGGGAAAAGGCCCACGCGAGGACCGTACGGCTCGCAACAAGCTCGAGGCTGTTGTTTTTCGAAGCCGTCAAGTCCGGCGTTGGCAAAGGCTTGTTGCCGTGTGGCTTAGCGGATCCAGAACCCGAACTGCGACGAGAAGGCGACGTGATCGAAGCGTTGGACACCCCGCTATGGGTTCTCACGCACGCCGACTTGCGGAAATCGCCGCGAGTGTCCGCCGTCGTCGAGTTCCTAAGCAACTACCTCAGCGAGCGTCAGGACCGAATGCTGGGGGAGTGCCCGACGTGATGCGCCCTTGCACGAACGCAAGGCTGCTCGTCACGAACGCAACGTGCCCCGACCAGTCGGCTAGGGTAGCGCTAAACCATGTCCAAGCTCGTTCACATCGCTCCGTTCGTGCTCGCTGTGCTGGCCGGCTGCAGTGGACCGCCAACCGACGCCCCGGCCGCCGCTGAGCAAAGCAGCTGCGACCGCGCGGTCGAGCAGGTCGCCGAGTGCGAAGGCAAGGCACCGACCGCTACGCCGACGACATGCGAAGGCGAGGCAAAGGCCGCTGCCGATGACCTCGTCGCGCAATTCGAGGCGAACGGCTGCTCAGGCCCCCCCGGCGGAAAGGACGACAGCTTGTTCTGCCGCGCGGGCGCTTGGGACCCGCTGGGGTGGTGCGACGAAACGCCAGACCCGCTCGGTCCGACTCCAGCAGGAGCTGCCACCAAGTACCCGATCGTTCTCGCTCACGGCTTCAACACCAGCACCACCAACTTCTGGCGCTTCAACGACGTCGACGTGGCGCTGCAGGCGGACGGTCACGACGTCACGCTAGGCAGCGTGCCGCCATTCGACACACCGGCTGTCCGAGCTGGGTTCTTGGCGGAGCAAGTGTCGGAGGTGCTGCTGAGCAGCGGCGCAGAGAAGGTCAACCTGATCTGTTTCTCAGCCGGCGGCCTCGACTGCCGATATTTGGCAAGCGACTCCGGACTTGGCCGCGGCGGCCAGATCGCTAGCATCACGACCGTTTCGGCACCGCACCGAGGAACGCGCGTCGCCGACGTAGCCGTCGGTCTGCTACCCGAAAGCGAAAGCAAGCGCGGCAAGGCATTCAACTTCTTGGCGACTCTGTACGGCAAGACGTTTAGCGAGGTAGCCGATGACAGCAACTTCATCGGCGCCATGACGGCGCTCAGCGAAGCGTCCGCCGACGAGTTCAACAAGACGATCCTCGACTCCCCGGGAGTCTTCTATCAGTCCTGGGCGTCGTTCAGCAACGTCGCCGGACTGCCGAATCCGATACCCGGAGCCGAAGCCAAAGCCTGCTCAAACGATGCGGGCGAAACGCTCATGCTGATGCACCCCGGCAAGCGCGATAGCATGGATGCCCTGCTGGTCGGTGGCGCCCCGTTCGTCGCCCACGGCGCGCGCTTCAAACCGAATGACGGCGTCTCCACCGTAGAGAGCGCAAAGTGGGGCTTGTTCCGCGGCTGCGTACCGGCGGACCACCTGGATATGGTCGGCCAGATCAACGACGAGGGTGCCGACAAACGTACCGGCTTCGACTTCATCCGGTTCTACCGCAACATGGCCTTCGACCTGGCAGCGCGCGGGTACTAAACGAACTCCAGTCTGGCGTGGGTGGGGCTCACGTCGCCGGTAGGGGCTGAACCTCGCGCTCGGTTATCTGCATGAACCGACGGCCTACGAAGTAGGCCAGCACACCGATGCTGGCGTTGCCGACCCCCATGCCGACGAACATGCCGGTGAGTCCGCCGAACCTCGAACCGAGGTACGCCAGCGGAACGGAGAAGACGAACAGCCGCATGAGGACGAGCACCGCAGACCGCATGGGCAGATTCACCGCGTTGAACATAGAAGACACCGCCAACGAGATTCCGAGGATGCCGTAGCTCCAGGGTATCAACCGCATGTAGTGGGCTGCCAGCGGCGCTACCTTCGGGTCTTCGCTGAATGCAGCCGCGATCGGCCCGGCACCAAGCAGCAAGAGCACCGTCGTGAACGCACCCCAGCCGAGCACGGATTTGATGGCGAACGTCATGCCTTCCTGCATCCGCCCGCAATTGCGCGCTCCGAAGTTCTGACCCATGAATGGCGCGACGGCCGTGGCCAACGCCATGCAGCCCACGAGGGACAATGCCTCGACGCGGTTGCCTACGCCGAACGCGGCCACCGCTTCGTGACCGTGCTCCGACACGATACGCGTGAGGATCGCCGTCGAGAACGGCACCAGCACGTTCGTCGCCGCCGCAGGCACGCCGATGTACAAGAGTTCTTTCCACGAGGATAGCACCTGAGCGATCCTCGGCACCTTGAGCTCGAGCATCTTGTCGCGCTTCGCCAGTACCCAAAACGCTGCCACGAACGTCACGACCCATGACACGACGGTCGCGATCGCCGCGCCTTGCAGCTCAAGCCGCGGGAACGGACCGATCCCGAAAATGAATAGCGGGTCGAGCGCTATGTTCACGACACCGGCGATGATCATTATCTGCATCGGTGTCTTGGCATCACCGGTCGCGCGCATGGCGCTATTGCCGGCCATCGGGATCACGATCATCCCAACGCCTAGATACCAGGGCACCATGTATTGGCGCACCATCTCGATCAGATCTGGAGTTGCGCCCATCGCTCCGAATACGAGATCTATCGTGAACAGACCGACGCCGGCCACGATCACGACAAGCGCCAGCGCCAGGAGCAGCGAATGCGTCGTCAGGCGTCGGACCCGCTCCATGTCGCCGGCACCGATCGCGCGCGAGATCACAGACGACGACGCCTGCCCGATCCCCATAACGACGCTCATCACCATGAAGGTGATCGGAAACGTGAAGCTCATGGCCGCCAGCGGCTCGGAGCCGAGCTGCCCGACGAAATACGTATCGACGATCGTGAACAGCATCACGGCGGCGATGCCGATGAGCATCGGCACCGCCATCCGCAAGATGCCTCCGCCTACTGGACCATTGAGCAGGTCCGGGCGCTTGGCGCTGCGTCGTTCTTTCATGCCGGGACGCTTATATGCGGTAGCCAAGCCCGGATGGGAAGCCCTGGGCGGCGCCGCGGACACCCAATAGTCCCGGCGATTTGCATCTAGCCGCTCGCTGCCGCTACATTCAGGGCGATATGCAACTCGAAGACACCACCATCACTCGACTACGCGACACTCTCCTTCAAAGCGGGAGGCGCCCCAGCATGGTGATGTCCTCTGCATACGAGACGCTGACCAAGGAAGGCCTGCTCAGCCCGGAGGAATCCGCCGCCCTCACGAAGATCGATCCGCTTGCCGAGACGATGTTCCTGATGATGGCTGCTGACGGAAACCTCGAGCAGGACGAGCTTCACGCGATCCGTGGCGCACTGCGGGGCCTGTCGGACGGTTTGATCCGCACCGGCACGATGAACGTGATGATGGACAACTATCAGAAGGCGCTCGCTAAGGAAGGCCGCGAGGCGCGTCTTCAGGAGATTGCCGAGACGTTGGCCGAAGACCAAGGGGAAGCCGAAACGGCCTTCACCCTCGCCGCTGCAGTCGCGCTCGCCGATGGCGACGTGGCCGACGCCGAGAACGAACTGATCAACCAGCTAGCGGAGTGGTTTGGGATCGACGGTGACCGGGCTGAGAAGATCCTCGACCAGCTCGAAGCCGAACGCGGCGACGCGTAGGGCCCCCCTGCTAAAGTCGCTACGTTGATCGGAGACAGCACCCAACATCTCGAAAGCTGGCTCGACCGTCTCAACGCGTCGAACCCGTGGTTAGGTGCCACGTCGGTGCTCAGCGACCTCGGCTTCACGCACGCCATCTACGGGTTCGTCCAACCCGGACGGCCGGACACGGCGCAGGTGCTCAGCAACATGCCAGCGAGCTGGTCACAGCGCTACGTCGAACAGAACTACGGCAGAATCGATCCCTTCTTTAAGTACTGCTGCCGCAACCATCGCACCATGCTGACCGGCCCAACCTTTATCGATCGCCATACGTCACTCAACGGCGCAGAGCGCGCGTTTATCCGCGAGGCGGCGGCCGAGAGCGGCTTCACTGCCGGATTTGCGCAGCCCGTAGAAATCGGAACCGGCGGTGGGCGCATCGGCGGCTGGAACGTCGGCGGCGGCCTGAACTCGCAGGAACTTGTACGGCTCGTTCGAGAGCATGGCGCGGCGCTTCGGGCGTTCCTGATGTATGCCCACGTGGCCCTGAGTTCTCCCACCGAACGAGCTCGCACGCCCCTTCCACTGAGCGCCCGCGAGCGCGACTGCCTGCTGTGGTTGGCGCGTGGCCTACAGAACAAGCAGATCGCGGATCGTCTCGGTATCACACCGGCGACGGTCGAGTTTCACCATCGCAACGCCCGG
>JAUIKB010001143.1 GCA_030430975.1 Polyangia bacterium | reverse complement strand
TTGGGGCCGCGTTCGCTGACCCCGCCCACCCGGATCAAATCGCCATCAAGTGGGCTGGTGCCGACGATGTTGTGGAGGTCTTGCGGCGCGCGGGCGATCGAATGGAGCGTGTGTCGTCGGTGACCACTGCCGATCCTGAGGCAATTGCAATCATGGGAGACTACCTCTTGTATCAGGTGTGCCCCGGGGGCGCTTGCGCACCCGTCCTGACGCGCGCAGGTGCTCCGGTCACTATGGATCCGCTCCCCGACAGCGGCGAACCAGGTTACCCGTACTTGATGATCGCGGCAGCGATCGGCCCAAACGGGACGATCTTGGTGGCTCTCGACAACACCGGGATCAACGGTGAGCTGTGGGTGTACCAGCTGGACGATCCTGATCCGACCTGTCGCGCTGAGTAGCTTCCGAAGCGGTTCGGACGCGGGTGGGGCTGGCGTTTAACCAAATTCAGCTGCAGCTCGTGTACGGTTGGCGCAGGAGGCACCATGTACGAAAAAGTCGCATTCACGTTCTACGCCGTTACCGATCTCGCTCGCGCCCGCGCGTTTTATGAAGAGACGCTCGGGCTGAAGGTCGGCCCCGTGTACGGTGGCGACGACAAGGCGTGGGTTGAATACGACCTGCCGGGCGGGGGATGCCTCGCCATCAGCAACATGACGCCCGCCAAGCCCGGTCCCGGCGGCGGCACGATCGCCCTTGAAGTCACCGACCGCGAGGCGCTCGTCAAGCGACTGAAGGAGGCCGGGGTGTCGTTCGCGTCCGAGCACATCCCGAGTCCCGTGTGCGACATGTCGCTGGTGATGGATCCGGACGGGAACGTCCTGATGCTGCATCAGCTAAAGAACAAGAAGTAGGGGCCGCAGACCTTACACACGAGTGGCCGGACCGGCTACGGCAGGGCGTTGCGCACCGCCAGACAGCAGTCGAGATCGTAACGTTCCCAGCCGAGTTCGTCGGGTCGCTTCCGGAATCGCTTCATCCCCGGCAGGTCTTCCGGTTCATAGTCGGATTGTGGCAGCCACGTGTCGTAGAGGTGGTCCCAGGCCACCGCGATGCGGCTGAGCGGCCCGACGCAGTGGACCTCGGCCGAGCGCATGGCAGGTAGCTCGTGGTTGCCGAATTCGTCCGCCGCCGCGACGGCGCTCGACACGACGAACCCCAAATCGTAGCGGACCTGATCGAGCGGAGTGGTTTCGTAGTTGTCCCAACTCAAGCCGATCAGTTCTAGTTCGCGCCAGGCGACGTCGTGCGCCTCAAGCCACCTTGTGAGTCTGGCGTAACCGTCGTGTAGCGCAGCGCCGATGAAGGGTGCTCGGACGCGGACGTACAGGATGCGACAGGCTGGGCGGTTGCGCAGCTCGACGACCGGCGTCGGGCCGCCGGCTTTTGCCTGTGCGAGTTCGGATTCGAAGTTCGGAATCGTCACCGGGTCGAGTCGCGACCGTCGGTCCCACTTGCTCGGCGCGATCCCGTAGCGCGAGCGAAACACGCGCGAGAAATCCGACTGTTCGCTGAAGCCGACTTCGAGCGCGATCGATAGCAGTGAGCGGTCCGGCGACGCCTTCATCAAGTACGCAGCGCGTTCGAGTCGGGCGCGCTGGGTGAACTGTACCAACGTCTCGCCGGTCTCCGTCCGGAACATTCGGTGGAAGTGATAGGGCGAAGCGTGCGCGACCCGTGCCAGGGCATTCAGCGACAGATCGCCGTCGAGGTGTGCGCGGACGTGGTCCATGACGCGGTGGACGCGGGCTGTTCGTGAGTGCGCCATGTCGGATTGGTACAAGACGTAGCGCAGCGAGGCGACACCGTTCGTACGCTGTGCGAAAAACTCGTCACGGTCGGATCATCAAGGCGCCTGACTTGGGGTACGCTGACTGCATGCGCTGGGTGTGGCCCTTGGTGTGTCTGACTGCGATGGCGTGCGCTTCCGCACCGCCGCCGCCGGTTGCAAAACCCGCCTACAAGGACGGTGTGCTTCAGCGAAAGCTGGGCCCGAAG
>JAUIKB010001142.1 GCA_030430975.1 Polyangia bacterium | reverse complement strand
CGACCTGATGAGCTACGTGGTCAGCCCCGAGGCTGCGCATACGCTGCCGGCCGTCGTGGAGCGCGAGACAGGACAGAAGACGGTCCCGCTCACCACGCTCCTGGGCACCACGAAGAAAACCCGACGCGCGATCGACGAGCTTGAGGTTGGCGAGCTCGGCCAGCTGACCGCACAGCACGCTGACTTCACGCTGCGGTCCGCGGCACGTCTCAAAGGGCGGCTCGACGAGCACCACGTCAAGCGAGTTTACAGGGACATCGAGCAACCCCTGTTGCCACTGCTCGCGGAGATGGAGCGTCGCGGTGTGCTGGTCGATCCGGACCATCTGAAGGTACTGGGCAAGCAACTCGAAACGCGCATGCTTGAGCTCGAAAGCAGAGCGCATGAGGTCGCCGGCAGAGAGTTCAACGTCAACAGTCCGCGCCAGCTCGAAGCCCTGCTGTTCGATGATCTGGGACTGAAACCGATCAAGCGAACCAAAACCTCACGGAGCACCGACGCCGCGACGCTCGAAGCCCTATCGACCGAACATGAATTACCGCGCATTATTCTTGAACACCGTCAGCTCTCCAAGCTCAAGGGTACGTACATCGACGCACTACCGCTGTTGATCAACCCGCGGACTGGCCGCATCCACACCGAGTGGGGCCAAACCGTCGCCGCGACGGGCCGACTATCCTCCAGCGATCCGAACCTTCAAAACATCCCGATCCGAAGCGAGATAGGGCGTGACATCCGTGCCGCGTTCGTCGCGCCCCCCGGTCACCTCCTAGTCAGCGGCGACTACTCCCAGATCGAGCTACGGGTACTCGCCCACCTGTCGGAAGATCCCGTCCTGATCGAAGCGTTCCAGGCAGGTCAGGACATTCATCTGCGTACGGCGATGGAAATCTTCGATCTGGCGGAAAGCGAAGTAACCAAGGAGCACCGTAGCCGCGCCAAGGCCGTCAACTTTGGCGTGATCTACGGCCAGGGTGAGAGCGGACTGGCCAAAAGCCTCGGGATCAAACGTTCAGACGCGCGCAACTTCATCTCGACCTACTTCGACCGCTATGCCGGCGTCCGGCGGTTCATGGACTCGACGCTCGATAAGGCGCGCGCGGGCGGCGTCGTGCGGACTCTGTTCGGGCGACAGCGCTTGGTTCCAGATCTCCAAAGCGGCAACCGGTCGAAGCGGATGGCCGCAGAACGAATCACGATGAACACGCCGATCCAAGGCACCGCGGCCGACTTGATGAAGCTGGCGATGTTGGCGTGTCGCGAGCCGATCACTCCCGGCGCGAAGCTGGTGTTAACCGTTCATGACGAGCTCGTCTTCGAGGTGCCGAAGTCTGAGGTCGAAGCCGCGCAATCGGAACTCCATCAGCGTATGGAAAACGTGTATGAGATGCGTGTTCCATTGGTGGTTGACGTCGGTTCCGGAGCGACATGGAACACGGCGCACTGACGTCATTCTTGCTACGGTGGCAGACGCTTGAAGACATCCCAGACTCAGATCGCGATCCTTGGCGCCGGTCTCACCGGCATGAGCGCAGCGCTTGAACTGCAGCGGCAGGGTGTCGACTATCGGTTGATCGAGCGCCTGGCGCACCCGGGCGGTCACGCGATCACGACGGAGGATTCGGGTTTCCGCTTCGACCGCACGGGGCACCTTCTGCATTTGCGCAACGATGCGATGCGACCTCGGGTCCTCGAGTGGATTGGAGATGACTACGTCGAGGTCCAACGGCGTAGCGTGATCTTCTCTCACGGCGTCTATACGCGCTATCCGTTTCAAGCCAACACGTTCGGACTGCCGCCAAAGATCGCCGCAGAGTGCCTGCTAGGCTTCATCCAAGCGCACCACACAGACCACCAGCGGCCGCCCGCCAATTTCGAAGAGTTCTGCCGAATGCAGTTCGGTGATGGAATCTCCGATCATCACTAGGGTTTCTTTCTTGCCAATCTTCATAGTTAATTTTTATAATATCATCAAAAAACGGAGTCTAAATAAGCCATAGCTTTATCAA
>JAUIKB010000096.1 GCA_030430975.1 Polyangia bacterium | reverse complement strand
AGGAGCTGGCAGAACACGTGCGTACGGTCGACGTGATCCTGGTCCCGGTGGTGCCCTCCCCCATCGACATCTCCGCCACCGCGGACTTCATCCGCGACCTGCTCCTCATCGGCAAGGTGCGCACCCCGCAGACCCGCATCGGCATCATCGCCAACCGGGTGAAGGCGAACACCCTGGCCATCCGTTCCCTGCAACGCTTCCTGGACCGCAACACTGAAGATCTACAAGCCCTCCTCCAGCGGCCAATGCTCTCCGAGTGGATGCGGAACCGGTGTGTCGTGTGACGAGTTCACTGGGACGCAGACGTTCAACTACACGGCGGAAGTCGAGGGCTGGCATAATTTCGTTGTAGATTCTGGGACGGTTGACGACTCCGGCCGCTATGCGATCACGTTCCGGCTCACCTGCAAGGCGTCTGGCTGCGGATGCTAGCGGGACGTCATGGACGCTTGTTGCCCGCCATGCGTCGGGAGTAAGGTTCCTGCATGACCAGGAGCGGACGATGAGCTGGTGGACTTGGGACAACGGGGGCCGCACGGTCTCGGTAACGGATCAACACATCGCGTGGGGCGGCGACGCGGCGCAGCAAGCCAACGAGGCCTGCCAACAATCTCACAGCGATCTGCTCCTGAACGGGCTGTCGAACGTACCCGCGGGCTTCCAAACCATCCCACCCGAAACCCTTCAACAGCTAACCCAGGCGGTCCAAGCGAGGGTCGGGGCGACCGGCGGCGCCTCGCCCGGCGCACCCTCAGCGCCGGCGGCGCCCAGCGGCGCGACACCCAGCGCGCCTGCGCAGCCGCCCGCCGCTGCCGGTGGCGCACCCAACGCGGCCGCTGGTGGGACAGCCGCGTTTGCCCGCAGCCCGCAAGGCTTTGCCGGCCCCGCAGGGCCAAACGCCGCCTTGGGCGCGGCGCCGACGGAGCTGGATATGCGGTCGATGCCCGTCGCGGCGGCGGCGGCGACCGGCGTCACAGCCCCCGCCCAAGCGTCGAGCCAGCCGACACCTAGCTCGCCACAGAGTCCTACGGGCTCGCCGCCGCCAACACCGCCAGCTGCGCCAGCCCAGGCACCTCCACCCTCCGCGGGAGACAACGTTGAGCTGCGCATCGTGCAGCTGCATCGAACCGGACAACGCGACCAGGCCGTCGCGCTGTATCGCCAAACGTTCGGGGGCACGCCGATGTTAGCTCGCGAGGAGATCGGCTTCTTGCTGCACAAGTACCCGGAAGCCTAGCCACTGCGGCTTACTGCGCTGTGTAAGCGTCCAGTAGCCGGGCAAGTAGCTCGGGCACACGCGCCATCGCCTCCGGTTGCTCGACAAACGCCAGGCGCAGCTGCGCCCGCGCAGCCGGGCTCACCGTGGCATAGAACCCGCCCATCGGCGCGAGCAGCAACGTGTGGGGTGTCCCCTCGAGTTCGACTCGACCACGCCGCGCACAGAACGCGACGAAGTCCGCCGATTCGAAACGGGCATCCACGAGATTCCTCAGATCGAGCACCGAGTACAGGGATGCCTCAGGACGCGACACGATGATACCAGGCAAGCGCTTCTCTAGAGCGTTGGCGGTGGAGACCATCATGTCGCGATAGTAGTCCCGCTGGGTTCGATACCAGTCGCGCAGGTCCGAGTGACTCTCATGGGCAAGGGCTCCGAAGACGTACTGCCCCAACACGTTCGAGCACAGGTTCGCCGTGTGCTCGGCGACGGCGCGCCGTCCAAACTCAGCGTGGTCCGTGACAAGTGCACCGACCCGGAGTCCGCATGCATTCCACACCTTGGATGCGGTCTCGAGACTGATGCGGCGTCCCTCAACACCCGGTACCTGGTCATCGTCCAGGAGCCACACGGACGATGTCGCGCGATCGGTGTAGCCTAGCTGCCGATATGCCTCGTCGCTGACGAGCCACATGTTGTACCGCACGCACACCTCCGCCAGCTTGGCGAGTGCAGCGAGGTCCATGAACTGCCCCGTCGGGTTGTCGTAGGGCACCACAACCAACGCTGCCGGTCGCTCGCGCTCCGCCAAATTGGCGATCTGGTCCACGTCAGGCAGCGCAAACGTCGAGTCCGTGCCGAGTTCCCGTCCGATAGAAACGGTTGGCACGCCGACGCGCTTCGCCATATCGACGTAGTTCGTGTAGGCGGGATCGAGCAGCAGCAGCGGGCGAGACGACCCCGGCCCGCACGTGCCGAGGATCATGAGCTCCATCGACATCGACGCGCCGTCCGTCACCAGACAGCTCAATCGACCCGCGTCGACGCCTAGCTCCGACACGATGTTCAAGAACGCGGCACGCGTTTCGTCCCTGCCGGCGCTCGCGCTGTAGCGAACCACGCCATCGGCGAACGGCGACTCGGGCGCCGTTAGAGACCCGAGGCGCTCGATCAGCGCGGGGTGCATCGGCAGCGATACGTTGCCGATCGCGAGGTTGATCACCGTGAGTTCGTCACGATCAGGACGTTCCCCGAGCAGGATCTGCGCTTGGCGTATCGGTGACGGAGCCCGGCCCTGGAAGTGATCCGAGAGCTGGGGGACGGTCACGTTCCGCTGTCCGGCGGAATACCGTACGGCGGTGCGAAGCCGCCGCTGCCACCCTCACCGGACCCGGCATCGTCACTGCCGCCTGCGCCTGCACCGGCATCCGGCGGCACGCCGTAGGGTTGCGCGAAGCCACCTGAGCCGCCGCCGCCATCCGGCGGCACTCCGTAGGGTTGGGCGATGCCACCTGAGCCGCCGCCAGCGTCCGGTGGAATACCGTACGGCGGGGCCACTCCGCCAACTCCACCTTGTGCGCTGCCACCCATCGAGCTTCCGCCGGTCGAACCGCCCGTGGAACTGCCACCGGTGGAGCTGCTGCCCGCGGTACCGCCAGCTCCGCCTTGCGAACCGGTGCCGGTCCCACCGCCGTCGCTATCGCCAGAGCAGGCGGTCGGAGCGACGGCGAGCGCAGCTCCGAGCGCCATCATCGCGGCGCGACTGATGCCTGCTGGCGCCTCAGGGCGCAACGCATGGGCGATCTGAACTCCACAGAACGGACAGGTGCTGTCCGAGAGGCGTACGTGCCGCCGGCATCCGGAACAGGGGGTCATGTTGGCCATGGCTCTAGAGTGCTGCATCTACGCCGCAGCCGTCAAGCTCGGGACAAAACGAACCAGCGCCGTCCCGACAGGAACGGCGCTTTGTGTGTGGAAAAAACTACTTGCGGCGGCGTGAGGCCGTTTTCTTAGCCTTCTTCGTCGGACGCTTAGCAGCCTTCTTGGCAGTCTTCTTCGTCGCCTTCTTAGCGGCTTTCTTGGTCGCTTTCTTGGCGGTCTTCTTCGTCGCCTTCTTAGCGGCTTTTTTGGCCGTCTTCTTGGCGGCCTTCTTCTTCGGTGCTTCAGGCTTCGCTGCGGGTTCCCACAGACCGGTCCAGTTGCCGGCGGGGTCGAGGAAGCCCGCGATCGTTCCGAACCCGCCATCGAGCACGGTGTTCGGCATCGCGCGTCGACCACCAGCCGCTTCGATCTTGGCCATCTGAGCGTCGATGTTTTGACAGTTCACGTAAACCGCGACGCCGCTCGAACCGTCCATCGAAGCGCCGATGCCTCCGGCGATACCATCGCCACTCGCGTCCTTCTCGGGCGCGACCATCTGCATTCCCCCGCCGACCGCGTCGCTCATCTGCCACGCGAAAGCCTTCTTGTAGAAAGCGGCGAGCGCATCGCCATCTTTACCCTGAATCTGAAACCACGTAACCGGATGTCCCATCTCTACCTCTTGGTTGCACGGCTCGCGATCCGCGAGCAACGTGGAGGAGCGCAGTACCACCAAGTGCATCCATTGAAAATCATATCCCTGCGCATGACGGACTATTCCGCTCGCCCAGTCAGGCTGCCGTGAACGCAGAGACACACACCGATGTCCTCATCTTGAATCAGCACGGCGCTGAATTGATCGAGCAGCTCATCGGTTTGTCTCCGGCTGACTGTCGGGTGCTGTGCGGTCGGTCGAACCGCCTCGAAGTTGCGCGGCACGACGCCGAGCTGAGGATCGTCCATCGTTTCGCGCCCGAGTTGGGGGTTGGACTCCCACGAGTCTGTCTGACGAGCTCTTCCGGCGAGACCCTCGCGCAGACCCGGCGCGCGGCCCAGGACGCGGAAGCCCCGGTCGCCGCTAAGCATCTGTTGCGCGCCGTGCTCAAACAAGCGCGTTCGGGCCCTTCTGACTGCACCTGCCACATCGAGGATGATCGACTCGAGGTCAGCATCCCAGCGGACGCGACCGCTGCAGCGGTGATCGCAGCGGCAGCGTGCGCCGAGGACGCCGCCCGGGCAGCGATGTGGTGCGTGCGCACCTCCCAGCTGCGTTCGCGCATGTGCGCTGTTTGGAAAGCGGCAGCAGCGGCTCTCGGGGCGGAGTGCGATCCCGTCACGCCGTGCCTCACGCTGCTCCGGAGCAGAGCCTGGATAGTCGCCTGCCCGGAAACCGGCAACGCGGACGCCCCAGCTGGCGTCGTCGTGCGCGTCGACGGCGCGATCGCTGCGAGCGTAGCGGGGTTCGACGTCACGGCTGACCACCTGGTCGACCTGATCGACCAGGGGTTTGCGAGCCGCACAGTTGTTGCATACCGATAGCCCCGCGAATTCAGCACGCTAGGCGGATGCTTCGATCCGGCTAATGGTCCGCACCTGATGCTCGGCAACGCCTGAGGAGCCAACGGCTTGGCCCTCGACCGGCACTACATCGTCGCCGCTACGAAGGTGCCGCTGCCCGCCGGCAGCGTGCTTCAGCGTCAAGAAGAGCGGTGGCGACCCGACCCCACTTTCAGAGTCAGGCCCCGAGGTACTGTGCGGCGTTGCCGCGTCCGCGAAGTTCCACTTCTACACGACGACTGCCGGCATCTACCGTCTGCGCCGACCGTTCGGCGACTGAGCCGTCACGGTCAGGAAAACAGCGCCATACGATGCCAACGTGGTCGCCTGATGCGTCCGTGCCGAAACCGGCGACAAAGGAACGGTTGCGTTCAGTGGCGCGCGCCCCCCGAGCCGGTTACTGTCCTTGCGTGCGCAACCTCACCACCAAGGCGTCGCTCGCCGCAGCACTACTGACAACGTATGTCGCGGTGGCCTGCGGGGCGAAGACCGGACTGCTGTTCGACGATCCGACGCCCGTCGATGGCGGCTTCGACGCGCTGGACGCGGGCCCGGATGCGACCCCCGATGCCACGCTGGACGTTGGAGCGGATGTTTCCCCTGACGTGACACCCGACGTCAGCCCGGACGTCACACCCGATGCACCGCCGGATGTCATGCCGGACGTGATGCCCGACGTGCCGCTGGACGTCCCCGACGTATGCATTCCCGAAGACGACATCCTCGAGCGCGAGGACGCCGAGGTCATCTTCGTCGTCGACCGCTCCAACTCCATGGACCTGGCAATCGACGGTAATGATCCCGGACCTGGTGAGGACCGACGCTGGGACGTTATGCGCGACGCATTCCAGCTCGCCCTCACTCCGAACAACGACTTCTTGGCGATCGGCGTCAAGATGTACCCGCGCCCGGTACCGAACCCGCAAACCGCGGGCGAACAGTGCGAGGTCACGCCGGGGCTCGATCTCGCGATCGCGCCGAATCGGGTCAACGCCTTCGTTAACCTATTTTCCTCAACGCAACCCCTGGGCGGGACGCCCACGGCGCCGGCGCTGGAAACCGCTCGCCAAGCGTTCGCCAACCGACCGGATACCGGCCGACCGCGGTTCGTGGTCCTGGCAACCGACGGCGCCCCGACCTGCAATCCCAACGCCGCAACACCCGCAACGTGCAAATGCACGTGGCTCCCCGGCACCTGTGACGACCCTGGTGTCGGGCCGTACCTATGCCTCGACGAAACCGACACGCTCAGCGCGATCAGCAACACCTTCGCGCAGGACGGCATCCCGGTGTACGTGATCGGCATCTCGGACCCCAACCCGCTGTTCATCGACATGCTCAACCGCATGGCGATCGCCGGCGGCCGTCCGCTCCCGAACGGGCCGCGCCGTTTCTACGACGTGCAGCAGCCGTCCGACATGAACGACGCCCTCGTCAGCATCACCGATAGCATCGCCCGCTGTGTCTTCCGGATCCCCAGCCTAGGCCAGGCGGAAATCGGCGAGGTCACGGTCGGCAACACAGCCGTGCCCCGCGACCCCAACCAGCAAAACGGCTGGGACTTCACCGGTCCCGAGGAAATCACATTGTTCGGCGCCACGTGCGACGCCGCCGCCAACCTGTCGACGGTGGTCCGCGCCAGCACGGTCTGTCCGGATCAGTAGCCACCCCGATCACGAGCCGACCCTCCCCTACGCAGCGACCAAGCGCGCGGCCTTCGCGCGCGCCTTACGCAGCGCCCTGCCCGCCACGGATGCGTACTCGGCGGGAAACTCCTCGTGCACGAACAGTCGCCCCTTCGGGATCACGTGCAGATCGGTCGGACCGTCGAACTGCGACCGCATGCCGTCGACCTTGCGCAGCGGAAAGAACGGATCGCGATCCCCCCAGATCAGCTGCGTCGGACAGCTGATCTTCCGGTGAACGTCGGCGAGGTCGTCGACCACCCCGGGGTGGAACTTGAGCAGCGCGCTAATGGCGGCGCGTTGGGTACGTCGTGACTCGCGAAGCGGTTGAATCACGTGTTCGTCGAATGACCCGTCGATCAGCGACCGGTCGTGAAAGCAGCCGCCAAAGCCGATGTTCGATCGGCGTAGCGGGCCGAAGGACAACATCAGGCGAAACAGCGACGCTCCGCCCGGTGCACTCAGCAGCACCTGGAACATCTTGAGTAGCGGCGAATGATGGTCCGGGATTTCGGTGCCGCTCAGCACCAGTCCCCAAACTCGCTCGCCGAGTCGCGCGGCCAGGTGGCGTGCGATGAAGCCGCCGCTGTCGTGCGCCAAGACAGCGAAATCCTGCAAACCGACTTGGCCGACCGCCGCGCCGAGCGTGTGGACGTGCGCGACGATGTCGATCTCAGCCGCGTCGGACCACTGAGATCGACCCGCGCCGGGCAGGTCGAACAGATGACAGGTGAAATCCTCGGCGAGGGCCGGCACCAGATCCCGATAGGTCGCGGAACACAGCGGCCAGCCATGCACAAAGAGCAGGTCGGGTCCCGACCCAGTTCGCCAGTAGGCAAGCTGCGACGCGCCAACGTCAACCAGCTCATGGGGTGCCTTCCAGTCGATCGATTTGTTGCTTGAGTTCTGCATGCCGGGACCATGACAACCCGCGGCGACACTCACAATTACGCCCCAGGTAACGGCGCGCTTACCTGGCACGTAAGCGACACGACCGACAGAGCGCGTTACGGTTCGTTCGTGGCCCCAAAGGAAAGCTCCAACCTGTTCTCCGCGCTTCTGAAATTTTGGCGCGGCAAGCGTGGCATGAGCCAGCTCGATCTGGCTCTGGCCGCCGACGTTTCGTCCCGCCACATCAGCTTCCTCGAAACCGGTCGCTCGCAGCCGAGCCGCGAGATGATCCTGCGCCTTGGCACCACGATGCAGGTGCCGCTGCGCGATCAGAACGCGCTCCTCGATGCGGCGGGTTTCGAAGCCGAGTTCGCCACGCCCGGCATCTTCGACGACAAGGACTCACCCGCCGCGCGCGCCATCGATCACATGTTGAAACAGGCCGAACCGTATCCGATGGTCGTGCTGGACGGACACCACAACATGGTGCGTGCGAACCAGGGAGCGCAGGCGCTGCTGGCCTACTTGGTCGACGACATGTCAGCGCTCGCACCGCCCATCAACCTCGTAGACATCGTGTTTAACCCACGCCTGTTGCGCCCGGTGATCGCGGACTGGGAAGACCTCGCACGCGCCGTGTTGACGCGCCTGCAGCGCGACGTGCTGGAGCGACCCCAGGATGCGGAGCTTCGCGGATTGCTGGAGGCCGCGCTGGAGTACGACGGCGTGCCCACGTCCTGGCGGCGGGTCGATTTCACCAAGACCCTCGAACCCGTTCTGACGTTCAAGGTCAAAAAGGGCGACACTCAGCTGGAGTTTCTGACCACGCTGACGGTCTTCAACTCAGCGCAGTCCGTGACGTTCCAGGAAGTACAGCTCGAGTCGTACTTTCCACTCGATGACGTGACGCGCGACTTCTGCCACCAGCAGACGTCAGGCTGACGCTGCGGGTTGCTGGGTGACTTCAGCCACTTCGCTGAGCCCGACCCACTGCTCGCTCTTGCTCCAGAGCTCCGCCTGGAGACGCTCGTCGTCAGCGATCGGGCTACAGCTCTTCTCCTTGCACTCATCGTAGTAGCGACCTGAGTGATCGGCGGTCGCCGGCGACGTTGCGCAGTGAAGAGTCGTCTTTGCGCCGTCCTCGTTCGAGATCATGAACTTTTTCATGATCCAGCGAAACGGTGCGGGAACCCGACGCCACACGTCGGAAGCGACCACACCCGGATGGAGCGAATAGGTCGTGACACCGCTGCCCTCGAGGCGTCGCGCCAGCTCCTTGGTGAACAGCACGTTCGCCAGCTTGGATACCTCGTACTCGGGGAAGCCGCTCACGGTTTTCGTCGGTCGCTGAACGGCGTCGAAGTCGATGCCCTTCGCTCCGTAATGGGCTTGGCTTGCCACGTTCACGATCCGCGCCGGCGCCGACTCCTTGACCCGGTCGAGCAGCAGGAGCGTCCAAAGAAAATGGCCCAGGTGATTCACGCCGAACGCCATCTCAAACCCGTCTTGAGTTTCACCCCGTTGCCCCGCGAGACCAGCGTTGTTGATCAGGATGTCGATACGGTCGACGCGCTCCAGCAGTTCAGCCGCGGCGCTTCGCACCGCCGACAGCGACGCCAGATCCAGCTTGAGGAACTCAACCTGATCGTTGTTGGTGGCACGCTTGATCTCGTCGACGACCGGCTGGGTCTTCTCCGCCGAGCGGCAGGCCAGGATCACTCGCGCACCGGCCTTGGCCAGCTCCTCAGCGGTGACTCTGCCGATGCCTGTATTCGCGCCGGTCACGACGACCGTTTTTCCACTCAAATCCATGGGTATCCCTCGCTGGTTTCAGGCCAGCGAGTGCGCCGGCGCTTCGAGCGACGCAGCATAAGGCGGCTTTGGGCGGCCGCAAGTCGAGCTAAGCGTCTTCTTCGAGCGAGCGCTGCAAGGCTTCGGTGGTTATCGGCTTTTGGAGGTAGGTCACCTTTTGTTCAACGGCTCCCTGACGCGCCAACACGCCGTCCGAGTATCCGGACATGAACACCACGTGGACCTGGCGCTTCTGGCGGTCGAACTCCTTCGCGAGCTCCAGCCCGTTCATGTCCGGCATCAGGATGTCCGTCAGCACCACGTCCACCGGGTGCTCCTCGATCAGCTTGAGGGCATGGGCGCCGCTGTCGGCGCTGATGACCTCGTATCCCAACCGCGTCAACAAACGGGTCAGGGATCGCAGCAGCACCGGATCGTCGTCGACGACCATCACGCGCCGCACGGCTTTACGCGGTTCGCTGCTGGGCGGCGTGACCGTGTCGATGACCGGTTGACTACGCGGCAGGTCGAGCTGGAACGCTGTACCCACGCCGACCTCGGTGTCCACGACCACGCTTCCGCCGCTGTGGGTAACGATGCTGTAGACCGTTGCGAGGCCGAGTCCCGTGCCTCGACCCTTGGCTTTAGTGGTGAAGAAAGGCTCAAAAATCCGCGCGCGGGTTTCTTCGTCCATTCCGGTTCCGGAATCCCTAACGGTGATCCGAACGTGCGAACCGACGGCCAGTCGTGGATCGCGGCGCACGTCTGCCTCGTCGACCACGACGTTTTCGGTCGCGATCGAGAGCGTACCGCCATTGGACATGGCGTCACGGGCGTTGACGGCCAGGTTCGTGATCACCTGATCGAGCTGGGTGGCATCGACCTCGACCGTCCACAGATTCGGGTCGAGGTCGACTGATAGTTCGACCTCCGAACCCAAGATCCGCTCCACGGTCGAACTGAGCGCTTCGATGCTCCGGTTCACGTCCACCGTCGTCGGCTGCCGATAGTGGCCGGAGGCGAAGTTCAGCAGCTGCTGCGTGAGATTGCGCGCAGCTTCGGTCGATTCGCGAATCGCTTCGGCATCTTCCTGCAGGTCGGCGGACAGCTCATCCGCTTGCATCATCGACTCTACCGACCCGACGATGACCGCGAGCATATTGTTGAAGTCGTGGGCGACGCCGGCGGCGAGCCGCTCGATAGCACGCATTTTCTGAACCGTCCGCAGCTGTTCAGCCCGCCGCTCCCGCGAGCCGAGCTCACGTGCCAGTTCGAGCGCTACCGGCACCTGAGCCGACAACGCCCACAGAATGTCTGCATCGTTCTGCGTAAACGGGCCATCCTGTAGCGGCCGGTCGAGGTAAACCGCTCCGACCAGCTCCGAGCCCACACGCAGCGGCGCCGCAATTTTGCTACGCGTTAAATCTATTGCGATCAAACTACGCGGAGAGCCCAGCGACGATTCGCCGTCCGATGTAAGAACTTCCCCGACGATACCCGCGTCGAACGCCTCGTCCGGGTCGAGCGCATTGCCGTCGCGATCGCGTGCGAACACTGTGCCGAAGTCGGGCAGATCCGCGGCGAGCGTGGTGCCGGCTTCGGCAAACAGGAGCGAGCCGCGCTCGGCGTCCATGGCGTGGATCAGCTCATCGATGACCAGCTGAGCCTGATGGTCCAGATCGAGTTCGCGCTCCTGCGCCTGACTGATGCGCAACAGAGCCCGCAAGTAGCCGCGGCCGCGACGCGCCTCGCTCTGG
>JAUIKB010000095.1 GCA_030430975.1 Polyangia bacterium | reverse complement strand
CCGAACGCGTTAGCGACGGCGACGCAGTCCGAACACGAACGCAAGCGATAGCGCCCACCAGCCGTGCCCGGAAGCGGGGGTCGACACGGTCCGGCAGCCGCACCCGCTGTCGTCGCCAGGATCCGTGGTGGACGTCCCGCCGGCCCCGGCGTTGCCGGAACTTGAACCGCCGGAGCCGCCGGTGAAGGTCGTGCCCGCCACGCCCGACCCGGCGGATCCGCCGGTGGTGGAGCCAGCCGCGCCTCCGGTGGTGGAGCCAGCGGCGCCTCCGCTCGACGAACCCGCTGCCCCGCCCGCCGCTGAGCCACCGGCACCGGACCCAGCCGCTCCGCCGCTCGCGGATCCGGCTGCGCCGCCGCTTGATGAGCCCGCGGCGCCGCCCGATGAGGATCCGCCGGACGACGATCCGCTCGCTCCGCCGCTCGACGAGCCAGCCGCTCCTCCTGACGACGATCCGCCGGTTCCTCCGGCGGATGACCCCGCGGTGCCGCCTGCGCTGGAGCCCGCCGAGCCCCCTGACGACGATCCGCCGGTCCCGCCGGTTACAGACCCGCCCGAGCCTCCGCTGGACGACCCTGCAGATCCACCCGAGCCGCCGGACCCTCCGGTGCCGGTCGAGCAGCTTTCGGTGCCCGGTTTGGCGAGCGATTCGTCGGTCTTCGTGAAGCCGCTGCCGCAGTCGAGGTTAACCTGATTGGGATTCTCCGAATTGAACTCGCGCTCCGCTCGCACGACGGTCCCGGGATCGGTTGCGGGCACGCATGCAGGTGCGTTGGCGCCGCCGTACCAGCCGTGCACGGTTTCCTTGTCGGAAGTCGAGACGAAGCTCACTTCGTCGGTCTCGCTGCCGCCTGCGTTTTGCAGCCACCCAAGCCCACCGGCGTCGATGTCGCAGACCGCACCGAGCGGACCATCGTCGTTGCAGAGCACGAAGAAGTCGTCTCCGGGGATGGCTACGTTCTCAAGATCGAACGACGCGTACACCGCGCATGACTGAGTTGCATTGCCGTTGATGAGGTCGATACGCTTCAGTCCGCAGTCGCCGAACGTGTTGGCGGAAAGGCTCGTGCGCCGGATACGTAGCTCGATGAACTCCGAGTCGTCCGTTCCCGGGTTGTCGTAATCGATCTTTGTCCACGAAACCTGGCAGCCAGCGGCGGTTGCCACGACGACCTCGCTTGACCGCGACGCCGTCACGGGTTCGTTCTCCGCGGTATCGGACGTCGAACTGCAAGCGACTGCGCAGACAGTCGCGGTCACGGCCGGTAAGGAGAATTGGAATAGACGACGGGCGAACAAGTTACGAAGTTTCACGCGGCTACGTTGCCGCGCCCTGCCATGCGAAGCAAGGCCGAACGAAAAAGCGACGGTTTCTCGCGTGGGAGCGGCGGCGGCGATGCGCGGCTGCGTCGGTGATGAACGCGAACGGGACGTTGGGTCCCATCGTTGGTGCTCGCTGCTAGATGAAGATGATCTGGGCGCCCTCGCTCATGTCCATGAAGTCCATCGCCGTTAGTACATCCTGGACTTGGGGCACGAGGTCGTCCTTCGTCAGCTTGAACATGTCGAGCGCCATCTGGCAGCCGTAGAGTTCCGCTCCCGCGTCGTCCAACATCTCGATGAACTCGCGTACCGGAGGGATATCTAGCCGCTCCATCTCCTTGCGCATCTGTGCAGTCGCGAGTGCCTCGACGCCGGGCAACCCTGCGATCATGGCAGGTACGGGTGAGGATGGGTTGCCGACCAGGTTTAGGTGCAAGTGGTCGATCTTCTTCTCGTTGACGATATCAAGACCCCAAAACGTGAAGAACAGACGGGCGTCGACTCCGCCCATCCGCGCTGCGTTGGCTAGAATCAAGCCGGGGTACGCCATGTCGAAGCTGCCTTTGGAGCAGATGACACTCAAGCTGCGTTTCTTTGTGGTTTCTTTTTCGGGCATGGGCCTCCAATTACAAACAGGATTTGGGTTTCGGGATGCCGGCGAGCTTCGCGACCAGTTTTGCGGGGCCGTCGGGGAACAACTTGTAGATGGCCTTGATCGGCACGGCAGATCGTTTGCTGATCTTGCGCAGCCCAGGACTTGCCCCCGACTCGCCTTCAATGGCGCGCGCCGCGTTGATGACTTGCCAATGTTGATCGGTTAGCGCCAAACCGAACTTGCCCGCCCATTCCTCGGCGAGCTGTTGTGACCAATCGTCGCGATTCGCCAGGTAGCCCTGGTCGTCGACCTCGAGAGACATCATGTACCTCCTGTGCTCGCCTGGGCTTCTGCAGGGAGCTTCTTTCCGCTTAAAGACATGGTTGGAGAAATGGGGATGGGTCGCGCAGGTAGTAACGCGTGCCAGTAGACGTGACGGAAGGCGAGCTTCGCCCAGTGATTCCGGCGACTCTCTTTCAGTAGCGGCAGCGGCCCGAAGCCCGCGATGGGGAAGTTACCCGGCAGCGGCTCGGTGTCGTAATTGAAGTCGATGAGCATGGCTTTGCCGAAGCCCGTTTCGACGAAGCAATTGGAATGTCCGTCAAAGGTCGGCTGCAGGTCGCGGTCGTCGATCCGGCGCAAGATATTGTCGGTGAGGAGATCTGCCTGAAAATGTGCAACCGATCCAGCCTTGGAACTGGAAAGGTCCGTGGCGTCTCCGATGCAGAAGACGCGTTCGTCGCCCTTTGCTTCCAAGGTATGCGGATCGGTACGAACGAACGCCAGCTCGTCCGCCAGGTCCGTATCTTCGAGGAAGCTAGCGCCCATGTGTGGCGGCACCGTCACCAGCAGGTCGAACGGGATCTCGCGCTCGTCGTACGAGCGAATGACTTGCTTTTCGGCATCGACTTCGCCAGTCATGAATTCGGTTTCTACCTGGATGTTCTTGCTGCTCAGCAAGTACCCAAGGGATTGCGCCGCGATCGGTTTCGTGAAGGCCGCGTCGAGTGGCGTGACGTATACGAGTTCGGTCTTGTCGCGGATGCCTCGCTCTGTGAGGTAAGCGTCGGTCAAGAAGACAAACTCCAGCGGCGCGACCGGACACTTGATCGGCATCTCGACGACGTTCACGACTAGTCGCCCACCTTCGAACGAGGCGAGCGCGCGCTGGAGCGCTTTGGCTCCAGCGAGCGTATAGAAGTCAAACACCGTCCGCCGCCAGCCGGCATCGAGCATGCCGTCAATCATGTCCGGACGGGTCTCCGTCCCCGACGCGATCACCAGAAAGTCGTAGTCGATATGCACGCCATCTTCGACGGTTACGCGGCGGCGTGCGGTGTCGATCGCTTGTACGGCGTTCCGGTGCCACGTAATGCCAGGCGCGATGGTGGAGGCGCGTTCGCGCGCGATCCGTGCGATCGTTTCTTTCCCGAACGGTAGAAACAGCAGCCCGGGCTGATACAGGTGCGTGCTGGATGGGTCCACCACAGCTACCTGCCAGTCGTGGGGCAGGCGTCGTCGCAGCTGGTGAGCGATCGCGGTGCCGGCGGTCCCGGCGCCCAGAATGAGTAACGACTTCATGCGACAGTTGGGCGTAGCAAGCGTTGTGCCGACACCGATTCGCCGGTGTCCCTGGGGGAGTTCGCGCCAGAGCGCGCAAATACTTCCGTCGTACGCGAGGAGTGCGCAGCATCGGCGCAGGCCAGGTTCGCGAGCGCAACGACCGAACACGGGAAGGAAGGGTACGGCAGGCTCGTACTAAGCTCGAAATATGGACTTGAAGGGGTCAGACGTACGCGCTGCGGTTCAGCGCGTGGTCCTGGTGATGGCGTGCGTCGGCGCGGCTGGGTGCGCGCCTACACTGTCTACGTTTGTTCCGGCAAAGACGACGCCCAAAGGGGCCGTGCGCGCCAGCGCAGGGCTCGGTGGCAGCATTCCGCTCGGTCAGATCGGCAACGCGCTGGACGCGGCGGACACGGCCGTGAGCAACGCTGAAGAGGGGCAGCTCACGGACGAGGAGAAAGACCAACTGACGACGGACGCAGCTGCCGTAACCCTTTCGCCGCCCAGTGTCGCCTATGAGGTGCAAGCGCGGTACGGGCTGTCGGATCGATTCGATGCGGGCGTCCGCTTCGCGACGGGAGCGCTGCGGGCCGATGGGCGGTTCATGTTCATAGCTCCCGAGCGTCCCGGCCAGTTCGGCGCCAGTATCGGTGTTGGCGCGTCGGTCTACACGTTCAAGATCCCGGTACCGAAGCCTTTTGACCGAGTCGTCGAAGCCGACGACTATCGGCGATACGAGCTAGACGTCCCGCTGCTGTTTGGCTGGTCATGGCCATTCGCCCACGTGTGGTTCGGTCCCAAGGCACTGTTTGCTACGTACAGCGCCGGACTATCGATCGCGTTTGTCGACGAAGCGCGTGTGGTCGATGTGAGTGGCACGAGCGTGTACGTCGGTGGGCAAGCGGGCGCAGCGATTGGCTACAAGCACGCCTGGCTCGGTTTTGAGTTGACCGTGATGCATCTGATCGGCAACGCGACGATCGAGACTCCGGCTGGAACGCTGGAAGCAGACTTCAGCGGGCCAGTGGTTCAGCCGACGCTCGGCTTGCTGCTGCAGTTCGATTGACGCAGGCGGCGGATGGGAACGAATCTTTGACGGATTCCGACGTCGGTCACCACTAATGGCATGACGCCCGCGCGTGATCCTCGCGGGGGCTATTCAGGAGCATGCCAGGTGATTAGAGCACTTAATTCAGCGAGCTATTGGGCGGTATTGGGCGGCGGGGTGGTGGTGACGGCGATCGCGTGCGGCGGCGACGACGCTGCGGTTGGCGGCGGGGGCGGCAGTTCCGGAAACGCCGGATCCTCGGGAAGCGCTGGTGCAGCCGGTTCGTCGAGCGGTGGGTCAGCTGGCTCGTCGAGCGGTGGGTCAGCTGGCTCGTCGAGCGGTGGGTCAGCTGGCTCGTCGAGCGGTGGGTCAGCTGGCTCGTCGAGCGCTGGGTCGGCAGGAGCGGCTGGCTCGGCGGGAAGTGCTGGTTCGGGCGGCAGTGCCGGATCGGGCGGCAGTGCTGGCTCGGCGGGCAGTGCTGGTTCAGGCGGCAACGCAGGTTCAGGGGGATCCGGTGGCAGCAGCTCCAAACAATCCCGAATGACCGTGATCTTGCCCACGGTCGTAACGATCGACGCGGTCGATCAATCGGATGCGCCGCTCCATTTCCAGGCGGGCGCGGCGTACGATCACGATTCGACCGTGGGCGAGACGCTGTTTGCCGCCTCCGGTTCAGATCGCTACCGGCTAGCGCTAAACGCTAAGTTCACCGCAGAAGGGAAGTGGACAGACGAGGCCAGCGCGCCGGTCGCTCCTGATATCTTGTTTAGCGGCACATCGTCGTTGGACGCATTCGTGGGTGTCTTCGGTTCCGACGCGCGGCAGTACAATTTTACCACGAACCAATTCGGTGCCGCGACGCTCGGTTTGAAGGTCAATACATCCGGCAACCCTGCGCTCAATCCGGTGAGTATGACGACGGCAGACGTCGGAAGCGGTCCGATCGTGGCGGCGCTCCGCGCCTCGGAAGCGCCGATCTACGCAATGAACGCCAGTCAAACGTTTGACGCGGCTTTGACGCCCGTCACGTGTGCGCCCAGCAGCGCTCCGATCACCCCGAACCTGGTACTCGCCGCCGCGTTGCCTGGAATGTCGACGACCGAAGACGTCATCGTGGTGTCGGGCTCCGACGCGTTCCTGCTCGATTTGGCGAACGGTTGCTTCAAGGGGCCGTTCGCGCTGAAGGATGCCGATGGCGCGCCTCTGACGCCGGACTTCGCGTTCGGTCTCGACTATGACGGCAACGGTAAGGACGACATCGTGATCTTCGACACGAAGTAGCAGAGCGTGACGTGCGCTAGGACCGGCGCCCGAGAGATTGCGTGACATTCCTAGTCGGCGGCACTGTTATGACGGCGCCGTGGCGCGCATTCTCGATGGGCAGATACTCCCGACCAGGACAGCGAGGCAACTGGGCCGCCTGCTGTTGTTGTACGGCCTGCTGGGGCTGCTGGCCGGTGGTATCGCAGCGATCTTCGTAGAGCTGATCGCTCTGGTTGGCGATGCGTTCAAGGGCTTGCTGGGCAGCGATCCGACGAACCACGCGGGACCGGTCGTCGGTGCGGCGTGGCCACCCGCGCTGCGGCGGCTTCCGATCCTCATTGTGCCGGCACTCGGGGGACTCGGCGCCGGGCTGTTGTCGGCTCGATTCGCGCCCGAGACGGCGGGTCCGGGAGTGGGCTCTGTTATCGAAGCCTTTCACGAGCGACGCGGTCAGATGCGGCGCCGCGTGTCGCCGATCAAGGCCGTCACCAGCGCATTGACACTCGGTACCGGGGGCTCCGGTGGCGTCGAGGGGCCCATCGGTTTCATCGTTGCCGGCCTGGGCTCAACCCTCGCCCGGGTGTTGAGGTTGTCGACTGAGGATCGTCGACGGTTGGTGATGGCGGGGTTCGCTGCAGGCATCGGTGCAGTGTTCCATGCTCCTATGGCGGCGTCGCTTTTCGCGGCTGAGGTGCTGTACCGAGAGCTCGATCTCGAATACGAGGTTCTGCTGCCGGCGATTATCGCTTCGACGATGGCATACGCCGTCTACGGCACGCTGCACGGGTGGCAGCCAATATGGTCACTTCCGGCGACGGCCTTTAACGCATCCGAGCTGTTGCCGTATCTCGGCTTAGCACTGCTGCTGGGAGTAGCCGCGTTCGTATTCATCCAGCTCGAGCTGACAGTCATCCGGCTCGTAGGCGAGCATGAACGCATACCAGCTTGGGCTCGGCCCGCGGTTGGGGGCTTGGGCGTGGGCTTGATAGGTTACTTCGTGCCTGATGCGATGGGTATCGGGTACGGCATCATCGGCGCGGCGGCGCTCGGCTATGGCGCGGCTGCGCTGCTTGGGCTCGCGCTTGCAAAGATGGCGACGAGCGCGCTCACCGCCGGATCTGGCGGATCAGGGGGTCTGTTTGCACCGTCGCTGGTGATCGGCGGCGCGCTAGGTGGTGCATTTGCGAGCTTCGTGAACTGGCTGAGCCCGGGCGCGATTGCCGTTCCGGCATCGTTCGTTGTCGTAGGCATGGCGGGTTTTTTCGCAGCGGTTATTAGTGCTCCGATCAGTACCGTGATTATGGTGAGTGAACTCACCGGCAGCTATCAACTGCTGGTGCCGGCACTTTGGGTGTGCGGCATCACGTGGTTCTTGTTGCGCAAGCGAGGGCTGTTCAGCCAACAACCAGCAACGCGCTTCGATGCTCCTGGACACCTCGGGGATATGCTGGGTGCAGTGTTGAGAAAAGTGTCGGTGTCTTCTGCGGTCGAACGCACGCGCGACGACGTTGTCACGAGCAGGCTGTCAACCGGTCTAAAGGAGCTCTTGCGGCTGTCCGCCACGCCTAGTCAAACGGTAGTACCCGTCGTGTCGGACGACGGGACGCTGCTGGGTGTGGTGGACGGACGACGCATGCGTTCGCGGGTCGGGGAACTGACCGATGGGACGCCCTTGTTGGCCGCCGATTTCCTCTCGCCAGCACTCGTCATCGGTCACGATGAGAGCCTTCAAGCGGCGTTCGCAAAGATGGAGGCGGCGGATGTGGCGGAACTCGTCGTGGTGAACGCGCAGACGGAGATAGAAGGGTTGATTTCAAGACAGGAGATCATCGCTGCTTACTATCGGAGCGTCTCGAGTTCCGCCGTGTCCGAGCGGAACACCACCGTCGCGGACGGGAGAGCCGAGCCCGCTGAACTCGCAGCGGCCGTGCGGCGCGGTGGGGTGTTGATCGACGTCGGCGGCGGGTCGGCGCACGAGGTCATCGCCAATCTGGTTCAGCGGACGCCTGCCCTTAGTGCCGCGGATCCGGACAAGCTGGTGGCGTTGATCCTGGAGCGGGAGGCGCTGGCGTCTACCGATGTGGGCGAGGGCGTTGCCTTACCGCATCCCAGCACTCGCGACGTGCCGGGGCTGTCCGAGGACATCGTGGTCCTCGCGAGGCTTGAAGCACCTGTCCAGTGGTCGGATCCACCCGCAGAACAAGCCGAGCCGGTCCGCATCGTCGCGCTACTCGTCGCGCTCGATCAGACGCACCACCTCCAGCTGATCTCGCAGCTCGCGCGCAGGTTCAACGACCCGCGTTTCAAAGAGCGAATGCTCTCTGCGGCGGGTGAGGACGAGGTGCTCGCCGCCTTGGACGACGACTAGCCGGCCTAGGTCGGTGCCATGCCCTTGATGAACATCTCGATGACTTCCCACGGCATGTCGTTTGGCAAGTTCAGAATCGGTAGGTTGATGCCGAAGCTGCGACGGCGTTTGAGTTCTTCGATGCAGTGCGCCGGATCACCGGAAATCGTGAGCGCTTCAATCATCGCGTCGGTGACAGCGTTGGTCGCCTCTTTGCGCGTTGCCTTGTCAGCGTAGAGATCCGCGACGCGCTGGCAATCGTCAGCATATCCGAAACCGCTCAACAGCTCCTTGTAGTAGTCGCCCATCCCCCCAATATAAAAAGCGATGACTTTCTTGGCCATCTGACTCCCGGCGTCACCGGGCATGGGCAGTGCGATGGTAAACGGTGCCGTGACGATGTCCTTCGGATTCCGGCCGGCTTTGGCTGCGCCTTCAGCTATCCAGTCATGCCCGATCTTGAGCTGGTCGTAAGGCCAGAACGTCGGAATCCACCCATCGGCCATCTCACCGATTGAGGTGATCGACTTTTGCTTGAGCGCGGCCACGTAGATCGGAATTTTTTTCCGTACCGGTTTCATAGCGAGCATGAATGGGCGGTAGTCGTGTAGCTTCGCCCCGGCCGCCGTCAGCCGGTCGCCGTTGACGAGCGTGTTGACGACGCGAATCACGTCGCGCACCTGGGTCAGCGGCTTCTTAAACTCCCGACCATGAAATCCGGAAATGACGTTGGCGCCACTCGTGCCGATGCCGAGCAGCGCGCGACCTTCGCTAATATCGTCCAGCGTGGCCGCACTCATCGCGAGGAGCCCGGGAGAGCGGCTGAAGGTATTGGCGATGCCGGTTCCGAGCTTGATGTTCTTGGTGTGGACCGCCATCTCGGTCAATAGCTGGAAGATTTCGTAGCCCCACGCTTCGGGTACCCAAAATGAGTCGTACCCGCATTCGTCGGCGAGCTGGGCCGCCTTGAGGTAAAGCTTGCGGTCGTAGTTTTTCCAAAAGGCGAGGAGGCCCGTACGCTCGGTCATGCCCCGTTTTCGCGCTGCGCTAACGGCCCGTCAAGGAGCGGCTACGGCACACACGTCGCCTGGGCGCTCGCACCGGTGATACGGCCGGCTTCCACGCAGCCCAGGTCCGCGAAACCGCTGATCAGGCTATTCGGAATCTGGGCGTGGTCCCGCAGGTTCACGATTCCGCCGCATTGCCCCATCGCTGTACAGCACCCGGGTAAGGTGATGGTGATGCCGCCTCCGGCCAGTAGGAGCAGGAGGTCCTCGCAGCCTGCGCTTCGATCACCCGCGGCGCTGTGCTCGTAACAGCCAGTTTCCAAGCCAAGCACGTCCGAGTTCCCATCGGAAATGTCGTAGCCGCAGCTCTCAACCCCGTTCTGCGACGTGACACAGCACGGCTCGATGGACGGTTGGAAAATCCCGCTATCGAATCCCGCGCAATCCGGGGGCGCACATTCGCCTGTGCTCCCCGCGGCAGCCGCGCCGGAGCCACCGACCCCGCTCGTTTCAGATCCGCCGCTGCCTGCCGCACCGGCCATCGCGCCCATGCCGCCGGTCGCGTCGACGCCGCCTGTTGCGCCGCTGCCGCCTTCGCCGGCGAGGCCGCCGCTGCTTCGCCCGCTTGAGCCGCCGCTTACGAGGCCGCCGCTGGAGCTGCCACCAGCCCCGCCGCTAAGCCCGCCAGCAGCGCTCGAACCGCCCGAGCCGCTGGTCGGGGCGGGAAGGTCGCTAAAGCAAGCGCCGGCTAGTGAGGCGGTGAATAGTGCGACACAAATCCTCCGCAGCACCATTGTCTTGAGGATAGCATCTCCCTGATGCCGACCGACTACGAAGATCTCGAAGCCACCGTGAAGTCGGCGAACCAGGAGTTGTATCGAGCGTTTCGCGAGCAGGACATGGGGGCGATGACCGCGCTTTGGGCGCGGGAGCATATGGTGGCGTGCATTCACCCGGGGTGGCACGTGCTGACCGGTCGCAACCACGTGCTGACGTCATGGCGTGCCATTCTTGAGAACGAGGACTCACCCGACGTGACCGCCCGCGACGAGCAGGTTCACATCAACGGTGACACCGCATTCGTGATCTGCACGGAACGTGTCGACCGCACCGAGCTGGTCGCAACCAATATTTTTGTACGTGAGAACAACGAGTGGCTACTCGTGCACCATCAGGCGGCGCCTTTTTCCCGCCGAGTGCCAGTGGTCGAGGTTGAAGAGGACACCGTCAACTAGCGTCGTTCGTTCGGCACGGCCATGCAGCCTTGCTAAGCCGCGATGTTGAACTCTTTTTGAACTTCGGCCACGGGTCTGGGGAAGTACTCAAACCAATCGATTTCGGTGTCATACAGGTCGCGATTCACGGCCAGTCCGCGCTCGAGGGCTGCCAACACGCGGTCCGGGTCGAACTGTAGCTCGCCGGTCGCGTCGCCACGGAACACTTCAACGCCGAGGTGGCAGTGCACGACGATCATGAACAGGTACCAAAACGGGTCCGACTTCATGAAGCCGGCGATGAACGCGATCACTTCGCATTCGCCCGCGGGGTCGGTCTGGTAGCCGGTCAGCACGTGACAGACGTCGTGCTTGACGAGCAGCTCCGGAAAGCCGCGCTTGGCACCTGGGAAAC
>JAUIKB010001141.1 GCA_030430975.1 Polyangia bacterium | reverse complement strand
ACGGCCGATCCTCAGCGTCCCGCGGACGAGGCGGACAGCGACCTGGACGAGCGACGCGTGCGCGGCGGTAGCTACGCTGACGGTAACCGCACCAATATGCACACCGCTTACGCGTTCTACATGCCCAGCAACTTTGCCACCGAGCAGTTCGGCTTTCGGTGCGCGATGTCCGCGCCGTAGCCAAGTCGACCGCGCCGCCTACACGAACATCACGCCGGACACCTTGATGCGCTGTCCCGTGATCCAGCGCGCGGCGACGGCTCCACTTGCTCGGACCGTGCGGGAAGCCCAGTGCGGACCCAATTTTCCTGCATTTTAACTACTACCAATCAACGCACCCACCTTCGCACCTCGTCACCGTCGGTCCATACGCTTCGTAGAACGCTGTCCCGGAACCCACCTTCGAGATCAGCTGGACCAGGGCGCCCGTCCCACGCTTATCGGCCCAGGTGTCGATCTCACGGCGGGCCTGACAGTACGTTGCTGCCAGCGCGCCTGGACGATTCGTGAATTCGTTCCATGCTCGATGGCCCTCTAGAAAGCGCATATCTGTGATCCCGCCCCGCGGGACACCCTTACAATTCGGCGCGCCCGAAACCCGCGTCGCGAGGCCCTCGTGAAACCAGGCCGGCGCAAACGCCCCGCCCAACCGGGCGTTGACCTCCACGTGTGTAAGCTCGTGCAGAAGCGTTCCGTAGGTCCGTTCGCCGAGACGCGGGATAACAACGGTCGTCCGATTAGGGTCGCTAAATCCACCGCCAACAGCAGTCACGCCTGGAGCCAGTGTCTTGGCTCGCAGCGACGGTCCTGCAAAGTATCGCCCGCACTCATCCGTCGCGCAGTAAGCCGTCAACGGCCCGCTCGAGCGACTCGTGCCGAACGTCTTGGCAACGGCAGCAACCGCGCGTTGCGTGTATTGCTTGATGGTCGTTCGCTCGCCGGCAGTAACGCTTCGCTCGACGTAGATCTGCTCACCACAGAGTGGTTCCATTCCAGCCGAGTCAAACGGTACCGGTAGGCTTTTTCCTTTCGGCGCAGGGCACGCGGAAAAAGCCACGGCGGCCGACGATGCCGTCGGTCCACTCTTGGTGGACTCAGAAGCGAGCTTCGGCTTGCTCTGGCATGCTGACGCCGTCAGCGCAGCAGCGGCGACGAACCATCTTCCCTTCAATGCATTCACGTAAGACCTCCGAGGAGCAGTGAACAGGGGACAACGCCGGGTATTCCCCGCGCAGCGCTATCAGATGGAGTCACTACAGAGCGGCGATTCTCGATAGCGAGACATACCGCGCGGTATCTTGGGTGGCTCAGAGCCCCACGTCGAACAGAACTGAACGCGGTGCACGTCGACGGACCGCCTACAAGAACATCCCGCCCGATACCTCGATACGCTGTCCGGTTATCCAACGCGCAGCGGGAGAGCACAGCATCGCGACCACCCCGCCGACATCCTCGGCCAAGCCCATGCGCCCCAGCGCGGTCACCGACGAGATGAAGCCGCGCATTTGCGGATTGTGCTCAAGCGCCGCGGCATTGAAATCCGTATCCAAGGCGCCTGGTGAGATCGCGTTGGCGGTGATCCCGCGCGGCCCCAGTTCGACGGCGAGGTAGGACATGAACCGTTCGACCGCAGACTTGAGCGACCCGTAGACCCCCATGCCCGCCAGCGAGAAGCGCGTGAGGCCCGACCCGATGGCAACGATGCGTCCGTCGTCGTTGAGCTTCGGAAGCAGCGCCTGTGTCAAGAACACGACGCTCTTCAGATTGGTGTCGACGATGCGGTCGAATTCCTCTTCGGTAATCGAACCCATCGGCTGGTGCGACGACACGCCGGCGTTGTTGATCAGGATGTCCAGCCCGTTGGCTTTCCATTCGCCGAGGGCCTCGCCGACCGCCCCGGTCAGTCCCTCGATACCGGCGGTTCCGGTCAGGTCAGCCTGGATCGCGGTCGCTCTGCGGCCCTGGCTGCGAATCGATTCGACGACCGACGCGGCTGCCTCTGCCTGGGAACGG
>JAUIKB010000094.1 GCA_030430975.1 Polyangia bacterium | reverse complement strand
CATCGTGATCCTGATCATTCTGAAACGGCGCGACCGAATCTAGGCAAGTCTGGCGCGGGGCGGAACCAGAACCACCGGCTGCGCGCCTCCATGAGCGCGCCGTGCAACGACCTCACCTTCGGCCACGCGCGCCGCAACCTAGTACCTGGGCAAGCGTCGGCGCTCGGCTCGCGCCGAACTCACGGCTGCCTGCGCGGAGCACGCCCATCTAACGCCCCGGTGGCACTGCGACTCGATCTGTTGACACACGCGGGAACTGCCGCGAAAGCATGCCGTGGCGCACGCTGAAGCGTCTTGTTCCGCGCACCGGCGAAGCAGCTTATCGTGCCGGAATTCACGGCGTAGCGCTGAAGCCAGCACGAGCAGGAACCCGCCCGCGGCAGCACCCAACACGATCCGTTTAGCGCGGTTCACGAGGCTAGCCTACGCCGACGCTCTCCGCCTGGGTCTCGGTTTTCGTCGAGGTTGCGGCCAGTTGCGCATCTTGGGGTACGCGCTATGAAACTAATGCTGCGAAACGTCGTAGAGTTAATCAGATGCGGATGCTTACCCTGTTGCTGGGGCTGGTCGTACTGACCGGCTGCGAGAAAAAGGCGGAACCGGCTACGGCGGAGGCGCCAGTAGCTAGCGCCGCTGCAGACAATTCGGCCCCTTCCCAGGTACGCGCGAATGGCCAGCTGGGCCCGGGCGCCGGCACATTGCTAATCGATCTCAAACCGCCCGCCGGCGCCGAGCTAACAGAAGACGCGCCGGTCACCGTGTCGGCGAAGAGCCTCGGCGACGGTTTGACGTTTCCCAAACGGTTCCGCGGCAAACTCAAGGTCAACGAATTACCCATCCGACTACCGGTCGAGGTGGCTGACGGAACGGTCGCCGATGCCGAGGTCCGAGTCAGCTATTACTATTGCACCAAGGGACGCCGCGGGCAGTGCCGTGCCGAGCGAGCCACTCTACACGTCGATCTGGACCTGACCGGCGATGCTGCGGGTGGCGAGGCCTATCTCAGCCACGGTCCACGCGTCAATTAAGGCCAGCTCGACGCGCTGCCCAGCCCGCTGGGGATGGGTGTAGGCTTCGGGCATGGAACTACCCCAAGGACGGATCTCCGGAAAGGCTCTGACCGCCGTCGTCGCGCTCGTCCGCGACACGCCAGCCAAGCACCTCGTTGCGAAAATCCTTCGAAGCCAGCTCGGGATCTCAGCGTTGCGACAGCTGCCTGCAGCACAGCGACGCAACTTCGCGGCCAGCTACCGGCCACTCCGCGCTCGTGCTCCGCGAACGGGCGACGGCCAAGGCTTCGGAGTGCCGCTCAGCGACTCTTGGCCGCGCCCGGCCAAGGTGCTTCATGACGCGTTCCTCGTCGGGCGCACAACGCCGCTCGAAGTCGCCGAGCGCGCGCTGCGCGGTGCCAAAGCGTGGGCGCAGCGGGGTGCCGGCGGCGGCCCGGTTCATGTGTTCGATGAGGTCAACGCGCTCGAGGCAGCCAAAGCTGCCACCGAGCGCTATGAGCGCGGCGAACCGAAGAGCACGCTCGATGGCGTCCCGATCGTCATCAAAGAGGAGATTCACTTCGCAGGTTTGCCGACATGTGTCGGAACGAGTTTTCTCAAGGACGTGGCAACATCGGATTGCCCGGCGGTCGCGCGCCTGCGCTCGGCTGGAGCGACGCTGATCGGTCAGACGCCGATGACGGAGTTTGGCCTCTCCCCGCTAGGCGGCAATCCCCACCGTGACATGCCCCGCAACGCTCACAGTCCTGGTCATTTACCGGGCGGAAGCTCAAGTGGTTCCGGCGTCGCCGTGGCGGCTGGAATCGTCCCGGTCGCGATGGGACTCGATGGCGGCGGTTCAGTGCGCATTCCCGCCTGCTTCAACGGCATGTTCGGGCTAAAGCCGACGTTCGGACGCATCCCCGCATCCGGGCATGGCCTGGACGGCGGCAGCTCCATGGTTCATCTGGGCCCAATTGGAGCGAGTTCTTTCGACCTTGCAGCGTTTACAGAACAATGCACGGGAAGCGACGCGGACGATGAGTCGTCCACGTGGCAGCCCGAGCTCGCCACGGGCGAGCTTGTCGGCGCGTTGGGACGAGGCGTGCGGGGCCTGAAGATCGGAATCATCGAAAGCGAGTGGCGAGACGCCAACAGCAGCGTCGCCAAGGCCGGACGGGACGCACTAAAACAGCTCGAGCGCGACGGCGCAGAAATCGTCAACGTGGAGCTACCGCTAGCACCTCACGCTTCGGCGATCGGGTACCTGACGATCGGGCTGGAGATTCTCACGGCCCTCCACGAGATCCGTCGCGACCACGCTATGGATCTGGGTCTCGACGTGCAGATGCTCGTCGCCAACATGTCCGCATTCGAATCCGACGACTATCTCGACGCGCAACGACTACGCGCCGCACTTCGAGAGCAGGTAGCCGAAGTTCTGAGAAACGTGGACGTCATCGCTTTGCCGACTACGGCGAACACCGCGCCACCGGTCACCGATGAAGAAGCCCAGCACGGGTTCGTCGACCCACCGGCGCTCGCCGAGGCCTGCCGCTACGCGTTCGTCGGCAACCTGACGGGCATTCCGTGCGGCACAGCCCCAGTAGGGACAGATTCAGCGGGGCTGCCGATCGGCCTGCAGATCATGGGTGATAGCTACGACGAGGCGACGGTCCTGCAGGTGCTCGCCCAGCTCGAACGAGCAGGCGTCGCTGCACCGCCCCGGCCCGCCCAAGCCATCGACCTACTCGGCTAACTCGACGCCCGCTCCACCGCTCGCCGGTCACTTCTGCCGAGCTGACCCGGGAGGCATGTTCGCTTGAAGACGCCGATTCGGTCAGCTTGGCAGAAGATGACCTTGGTGGGCGGCGGGGTAGCGCCGGCGAGGAGGCGCCGCGACGCGCAACCGATCGTGAACGCTACGGCGGAAGGAGTCACCGAACGGCAACGCACCTCGAGGGACGTGCGAAGCACAAGAAAAATCGCTAGCGCGGAGCACACTGCCGGCTCTGCCGCGAACCCGGCGCCCGCTCCACCGCTTGTCGGTGGGCGGCGGGGTAGCGCCAGAGCCGGCAGTGCGCGAGCGCTAGATCTCTCCCGCCTTCGCTTTTTCGATCCAGCGCTTGATCTCTTCCTCGATCACACCCAGCGCCGTGCTCTTGAACGGTCGAAGGAGGAACGGCACGTCGAGGTCCATCGCGATCTCGTTCTCGTTGACGTCCATGCTGCCCGTCAGGTTGATGCCTTTGGCCGTGAAGGAGATCTCCGCGGAGTAGTCGCTCTTCCAGGTTGCCTGGGGATTGTACTTTTCGAACCGCTGCCGATAGCTGTCGTACGCGGCGATCGCGACTTCCTTGGCCTTATCGCGTCCTAAATCGTGCTTCACGCTGTGCTTCATGGGCCCATCTTGTACCAAAGCGCAGCCCCTCGTGCCAGGCGCCCGTCAGGGATTCGCCTGCCAGCGACGGGCAGCTACTAGGCGCTTTTCGCGCGCGGAGCCCGCAACCTTGAACAGGGCCCGATCGCGCCGCCATCGCACCGCCTCAGGATCCTCGCCGCGGAGCAGAGCGTCCAATTCTTGGACTAACGACTCGACGGATGCCAACAGCCCCGCGAGCGCGAGGTGGGTCGCCGGATGAGCCGGTTCCAAACGGCCCAGCCCCGCCGCGGTCAACGCGAGCGAAACCAGGCGCTCGTTCAAGCTAGGCTCGAGACGCCGCCGACGAACAAGTGACACCAGGTACCCGAGCAGCGCTCCGAAGACATGAACGTCTTCGATGGTACGAAACGGCTTCACGTAGTCGGCGTATCCGTCGCCTGGAAGCAGTTCGTCGTGGCTGAGCTTCACGTCGTCTAGCTTGAGGCGCGCGTGATGGATCTCTGGGACGAATGCCGATGCCGCCATCGGCTCGATCACGATCCCCGTGCGCGCGCTGTCGACTTTCGCGACCACGACGTCCGCACGTCCGTCGGGCCGTTCGCCACGACACGCCGCGATCAGCAACGTGTCGGCTTCCGCGGCCAGCGTCGACCAAGACTTGGTACCGCTGAGCACCAACCCACCCGGGCGAGCGCGCAGCGTTGTCTGGATCGCTCGGGGATGCGTCCCTCCGGTTTCGCTCACCGCCAACGCTGCGCGGTGGTCGAAGCCGAGCGACGGCACGAGCCGGCAAAGCGCAGCATGAAACCCGGCGGCAAAAGCGAACCCGACGCGATCGGCTACAAGTCCACCGACGATCGCTCGGTCGATCGGTACGCGGAAGTCGTCGGCCCGCTCGCTCGCGGCGCGACGAAAGGCACCGAGCTCGGTCGCCAATGCCGCGCCGGGCTTTCGCAACAAGGCGCGAACCAGAGCGTCCATGCCGGCAGCCTGCCACACGCGACGCTCTTTCGGAAACCGCGACTAATGCGCAGATGGTCGAAATGACCTATCAAATCGCGACCAGCGTGCGGCGCTCGGGCCGGCGTGCGGCCCGTGGTATGTCTCGACGACATGCCTACCGTCCACCACGGCCGAAAGGAAGTGATGCTCAAGCTCGTGTATTACGGGCCGGGGCTCGGCGGTAAGACAACCAACCTAGAGCTGATACACGCACGCAGCCGACCGGAGTACCGCGGCAAGTTGCTGAGTCTCACCGCGGAAAGCGAACGGACCATCTTCTTCGATCTGCTGCCTGTCGACCTCGGCAAGTTCAAGGATTACTCGATTCGCCTTCACCTGTGCACGGTGCCTGGACAGATCGCGTACGACCAGACTCGCCAACTCATCCTGAGGAACGTCGACGGCATCGTGTTCATCGTCGACAGTCAAGAAGCCGCCATCGAGGCAAACATCGAATCGATGCGGAACCTAGAAGCCAACCTTCGGCTTCAGGGGCTCGACCCGCATCGCGTCCCGATGCTGGTGCAGTACAACAAACGCGACCTCCCAGAGGTGCTCAGCGTAGACGAGCTGAGGCGGCGCCTCGACATCCCGCGCGACGTCACCGAAGTGGAAGCCAGCGCGAAGCACGGTGACGGTGTGTTCATGACGCTCAAGCTGATCGTGCGCGAATGTCTCAAGCTTGCCGGCAACCCGGCGAAGCTGGCGTCGGGCAGGACCCCATCGATCCTACCGGGCAAGCGCGCGAGCCGCATTCCCCAAGCCGAGCCCGCAGCGATCGGGGAGACCAGCGCCCTCAGCGCGCCGCGGGTGCCTGCCGTGTCAACCGGCAGCGACCCGCACCGCGACCGGTGACCCGCCGTGCGGGCTGTTCAAAACGTCAGCGCCAGCGATGCCTGAAGCGTGGCGCCGCCCACCGCGACATCCGGAAGCCGCTGCTCTGCAACGCGCTCGGGTCCCGCATCGTCGACAGGGGAGAGGCGGACCTCCTGTTTCGACGCGAGTGAGTAGCCGCCTTCGACCACTCCCCACAACCGAACCCCGCGCTCGGACGCTCCCCGACGGCCAAACAACGCCACCTGGAGTCCCAGCGTCGAATCCAGAGAAAACCCGTAAGCCTGATCCTGTAGTTCGACGCCCGCGCTGCCAGAATTGAGAGTCGTGGAAACACTCAGCAGGCCTGGCGCAACCCGCCCGAACGCGAACGCCCACGGCAACAAGTGGTACCGCGCCTCACCGCCAGCGCTCAGCCGGTACATCGACAGCTCCGTCGCCTGACCGCGAACAGTCGAGTCGCTGCCACCGAAGTCCCAGCCGGCCGTCACCGCCAACGACCACGGCCCGCCCGCGAGCAGCACGTGCTTCGCCTGAACCGTGAACTGTCCCAACACATTGTCGTTCGAATACGGATCGTAGCCGTCATGAGTAACGAAATCATAGCGACGACCGAGCGCAACCTGGGTGTGCACGACCTCGTCGCCACCAAACAGCAGCGGTCGGGTGGACGACGAATCGGTCGCAGGCTCGGTGGGACTAGGCGTCGGCAGTTCACCGGCCCTGGGACCCGACGCCACAGCGTCTTCGGCCACTCCCATGCAGGCGAGCAGGGCAGATAAAGCGAGTAGATATCGCGGGAGCATCACAGACCTCCTAAGAGAATACCGGCGTGAAATCGGGTCACGGCACCGTCCGGATTGACGGCGTCCAGAACGGTTGCGCCAAGCGCGCCCTGCTCGTGCAGCGCGACAGCCGCACGGCCGCCATCGAGGCGTTCGATATCGAAGATCGCGTCGACCGGGCGCTCGACATGAACGCTGACCGGGTGCAGCGTATCCAGATCGACGCGGGCGAACTGCTGTCCCTGAGGCAACAGCGCCCACGCTCGGCGACCATCGGGCGCAACGGTCAGGTCGAACCCCGCCGCCTCCGTGAGCATCGGGAAACTCGTCCGTGCGTTGAGGTCCAGTACGAAGAACTCCGTAGCTGCCGTGCTCTGAAGTATCTTGCGATGCCCGAAGCTCGCGCCCGGAACCGACTTGACCGCGCCCACGTCGATGCCAACGTCGTATCTCTCGACACTTCGGTAGGGCTTACCGGTCGTCGTCCCGAGCGACCAGTAGGCGATACCGGACTGTTTGGATCCTCCCCATAGCAGCGCGACATCGCCATCGTCTGGTCGCTCGACGACGTCATCGGTGACGCGAGCGAGATGCGTGTACGACCCCGGCAATGCGATCGACTCGCGAACGCCGGTTCGAGGATCGATGAGCACCGCCTGCGATGCGGTTGGGATCAGCGCCGCCAGGCGCAACCCGCCATCGGTCTGAACGAAATCGAGGGCCGACGGAACGCCGCCAGCGTCGCTGACGTTGACGCTCGCCTTGAAGGCCCGCCCGGAATCAAACGGCTCGCCGAGCTCGACCATGACGAGGTCGGAATCGCTATCCAGGCGAATCGCGATCTTTGCGTCGCTGGGATCATCCGGATCGCCATCGGTGAACACGACTTGCGCCGGACGGCCTGGCTTGGATGCGGACTGCTGAGGAAGCGGCACCGTGACCTCCGGCCCCTCGGGATCTGACAGGTCGATCAGAGTAACGTCACGCTCGGTTTCGACGATCAGGAACCGGCGCGCCTCGCCGCTCGGCACCGTAAGCGGTGTGGTGTAGGTGAAGCGCGTGGGGCGCCCGCCGAAGCTCCGAATCGTCTTGTTGATCGGCTTACGCTTCGGTTCACTCACGTTCACCAAGATCAGCTCGTTCGGATTCACCACGACGCCACCCGCATCGTAAACGACGACCCAGTCGCCTAGCGGATCGACGGACAATCCACCCAGCGGGTCGCTCAACTCATACCGTGCCACCGAACGCGGGGAAACATCGCCCTCGATCACCGTCAGGCTGGGTCGCTCGTCCTGCGGTCGACGGCGCGGCTGCACGCCTTTGGCAAGCACGTATAGCTGTTGTTCGTCAGCGCTCACCGCGGCCCGTGCCACGTTCTTGCCGATGCTGTAGCTCGACTGTCGCACATCGAGTGACTTCGTCACCTGCATGACAACCGCGCGGTCGAGCGGTTCGTCCAGTATCACCACTGCGTGGGTGAGCCCGAACGCGACCTGCTCGCCCGTCGGCGTATCGATCGGCTGGTCCCATTTCGAGTCGCGCGCACCGCACGCCGTCAGCAACGGCAGCATCGCCACCGTGATCCATTTGGCCCACTTCATTCGTCTACCACCTTTGCCCCGAGCTCGAACCCGGTCAGAGTCCGAGCGTTCCCATTCGTTAAATCAACAAACGTCACGCGACCTTCCGAGTGCTCCTGCGCAACGAACCCCTTGTTGGCGTTGGGCACCATCCCCGTGGCCAACGCCGGGCTCGAAAGCGCCGTGTAGTCGACCTGGAGACTGGGCATGCGCGCCAAGTACACGCCGTGTTGCGTTCCGCCGCTGACCGTAACGAGCGCCCGCGTCCCGTCCGGGTTGACCGCCACCGAATGGGGGTCGGACTCGAGCGATACGATCTTTGGTGCCCGCAGCACGTCCGTCGGCACGACGCTGAAGGCCCCGGCTTTCTGACTACCCCCGGGCGGCGACTGGAGCACCACAGCGTGAGTGCCGTTGGGCGACGGGAAAACCGCCTGCACTGGCGCCTTTAAAGCAACCGTGCGGTGTTCCAAGAACGTCGCACCGCGTTCGGTATTGATCACCGTCAGGTGATCATTGGCAAGCGCGTTGGTGTACAGCAGCGCGCTGCCCGGTTCACTCGGCAGAGCAACGCTTCCGAAAGTCTCGGAGTCGATTTGTTTCACGCTGATCAGCGCGGGGTCGTCGACCACTTCGGGCACCGGCAAGACAAAGACCTCGCTCGACTCGCGGACCACCGCGATCGCCTGGTTTCCGATGCGGTTCAGGTCGAGATCGGTAACGGCGCCGGACAAAGGGATCTCGGTTCGCGCGCCGGTCGTCATGGATACGAACCCGACCAGCGGACTGCCATCGCGCCGTACCAGCGCGTAGCTGCCGTCCGGGGTCAACGTGACGTCGCGAGACGCGGGAGCCTCCAGCGGGTTGCTCGTGACCTCGATCAGCGGACCCACGCTCGGCCCCGTATCGGGATCTAGTTCGATGACCGAAATGCCAGGCTCGGTGACGATGAAGGCCCGGTCGGCAGCATCTGAAAAGAACACTCGCGTGGGCCGGTATCCGACGCTCAGGCGGTAGGCTCCTCTTGCGTCGCCATCGGGTCGGATCACCGTGACGTCCTGGAAGCCTTCGGTCGGATCGGCGGAGAGGTCCCTGGCATCGGTCCACGCGATCACCCAGTCGCTCTGCTTAGACACCGCCCAAGCGTTAGCGCCCTGGTGCGTTTCGAACTCGATCGACGAAACGTCGCCGTCTGCCTGAACCTGCAGCAGCGTGGCGTCTTGACTTTGCGTGTTCAAGACGATGGCGCTGTCCTGTTGTTTGCTCTCGGGACCGCTGAGCGCCGCTAGATACGTCGGTCGAAAGCCTGCTTCCAGAATGCGCACCTCCAGCGATATGGCGTCGATCAGCGCGACGCGGCCGCTATCTGGGTTGGCCGTCCAAACGAAGCGACCGGTGGCGACCGGACTCAAGAAGCTCGATTCGAGTTCCTTTTCCGGAGGCGGGGGGGGCGGCGGAGGCGGGGGATTCGGCGGGTTGCCAGTGCCTGCTTGACCGCCACCTGCGGCGCCAGCACCTCCAAAGCCACCGGATCCACCGCCGCTCAGCGAATCGCCATCCGAGCTGCAATGCATAAGACCAACCGCCAACGCGCCGAGTATTGCGAGCGCACCGCTACGGCCGATCGGGTTCTCCGATCCCATATCTGTCCTCCGTCTCCCACGGAATTCTCCGTAGGAATTAAGCCACCAAGAAAGTGTGACCAGGGGATTGCAAGCACCCTGCCAAGCTGTGCCAGCGCGCGATTTCAGCCCGATTCGCGGACGAACGTCCACATCCCCAACCACCCGCGACGAACGGCGAAACACCGTCGGTGACATCGATGTCGCGCTCCCCCGTCCAAACTGTCAGCGTTCGTTCACACTAGGCAAACGCCGAATCGCCCGACTTTCGCGCTGATCACGTGGGCCCCTGCGAACGGGTGTGCCCGGGATTCACATAGAGCTGCGTCAACCGCCGAGCTGATCGAGTACCGCCAGCGCACGCTCAACGAGGGCGAACTGGGCGGGATTGATATGCTCCCGCGCGGCACCCACATCGAAGAACCGAAAGTGTTCGATCTCCGGGTAGCTCTTGATCACCCCGGAGCGCGGAGGCCATTCCAACTCAAACAGGTTGCTCTTGAGCTGCTCGGTATCAGCGTCGCCGGCAAACGCCCACGCGTCGATCCGTTTGCCGCTTTTCAGCCGCACCTGACCCAGCTCAACAAATGGTCCCGGTCCGGGCTTCACCCCGGTTTCTTCCTCGAACTCTCGACACGCCGCGGCGAGGGCCGGTTCCTCCGGTTCCACTAGCCCCTTGGGGATGGACCACGCGCCGCGGTCCTTCTTCGCGAAGAACGGCCCACCAGGTTTCCCAAGAAGAAATTCTGGAACACCAAGCCGCACCATCAGCAGCCCGGCGCTATGGCGGGATTGTTTCGGCATCCGTGCATTGAACCACTTATTAAGTACTCAAGCGATGCCCGTGCGACGGCGTTGAAACAGTGAATAGCTGGGCCACGACTCCGGTCTGACTCTATGCAGTGGATATGATCGGCTCAGGATTGACTCGCGTGGGCGCGCTTGGGCTGCTCAGCCTGGTCGGCGCCGTCGGCTGCGCTAAAGAGCAGCCCGTGCAATACCCTGCCGCGCCGCTGTATCGCGCTCCCGCGGGCTACGCTCAGACGCTGCTGCCACCCGGTCCTGGCGGACCACCAGCGCCCCTTGGCTATTCGCCCCCGCCCACCGCTCCGCCGCAGGCGCGGCCGACGAGCTACGCCCCGCCGCCCCCTGACGCTGCACCTCCGCCGCCGCCCCAGCCGACCGCGACCGCCGCTCAGCGCTACGGCGGCATGACCGCCCCGCAGTGTCGCTCTGAAGTCGCGCGCCGAAAGCTAGCCGTGTTGCCCCAGAGCCCATCGAAACACCCCGGCGTCGTGTCTCCCCTTCGGCTCAATGGGCTCCTGCACGGCGTATCCGTCGTCGCCCTGGGGGCGCGCGCGCCCGGCAAGGGTCCGGTTTACGACGTCCTCGACTGCCGCCTGGTGCTGTCACTCGACGACTTCTGCAAGCTGGCGTCAGGCCTGGGAATCACCACGATTCGACACATGAGCATGTATCGCAAGGGCGCCAAGATCGCCGGGACGGGCCAGCCCAGCCAGCACGGGGCGGCTCTGGCGATCGATGTTGGGTCGGTCAAACTCAAGGACGGCACATCCCTGAGCGTGGTCAAGG
>JAUIKB010000093.1 GCA_030430975.1 Polyangia bacterium | reverse complement strand
CTGCCGAGCGTCCAGAACCGTTAAGCCGAGCGCTGCCCGCCGCGCTATTTTCCGACGCAAGCCTTGAGGCGTCGTTCCCAGCCTTTCGTGAAGCCCGGCTCTTTGGCCGCGTTCGGATTACGGCCACGTTTCGTGGCTTCTAGCGCGAGCTTCTTGCCTGCCGCGCACTTGCCCAGCCGCGCCACGCACTGCCCGGCGCGAAGCAGCTGATTCGCCGCTCCCTCTTTGACGCGCTTCTGATCGAAGTCACTCGGCGTTCCGACCTGCTTGAGCTCCTTCAGTAGCGCTGTCGCCGCAGACTCGCACTTGACGATGTCCTTGCCCGACGCGGCGCGCGACGCGTCGCCGGTCAGCACGTCGAGCCGCTCCCATGGATTGAGCTGCGACACCGGACACATCATCTTGGCCGTGGTTGAGACCATGTTGTCGATGATCTTGGCGCTCACTCCTGGCGCCTGCACCTGGCGAGCCGCCGTCAGATGGGCGCGTCCCGACTTACAGTCGCCGGCCAGCATCTCGCAACCCGCGCGCAGGTGGAGCAGCGCCTTCGGGTTCGTCGAGATGCGCGAGGGATCCGGATCGATCTTGTCGGCCTTATCGAGCAGCGCGAGGCAGCCTTTGCCGTCCCTGTTCTTGGCTTTCTCACCGGCGTCGTTGCGTAGCTTGCCAGCGACCATCATCGGCGTGCCTTCGATGTCCGGTGGCTTGTCGGCCACTGCTTGATCCGCGTCGTTGGCCGCTTCGATCTCCGGACCCTTGCCCGGCTGCAGCTTGCGCAGCGACAGCCGAATCGGCACCTTGCACTTGTCCGTGTCCAGCGCCGTCGTACCGGTGCACTTCGAAATATCGCCGCTGCTCTTTTCGCTCTTCGTCGAGCGCGTCGATTCGCCGCTCACCCCGACGCCCTTAACGTCCGCTCCCGCAGAGTCCGCACCCGTCTCGAGCGAGTCCACCCTGAACGCGCCCAAGTTGTACGCATACACAAAGTGCGTCGCCTTCGCGCAAGCATCGTTTTGCTTCAGGTTGCCCCGGTGCATCACGTCCCGCGTCGCCGTCGCAACCCCGCTCACGTGATAGTGCATCTCGAGCTTCACGCCACGCTCGACCTTGCCCGACAGCGTCGCCACCCCGAGCGGCAGCTTCGCCGCCAGCTCTGCCGTGTTGTCGATGCTCATCTTTTCGACCGAACCGCTCGTCCACTGCGGCGGTGAGTACGTGCCGTAACGGCCCGGCAGCGCGTCGTCGCTACAGCCGTCGATCACTTCGAGCTCGCAGCCTTCGTAGCGCACAAACACCACGTCCTTGGCCGCTCGGTTCTCGAACCGCGCGATGTCGGTCGCGTCCCATTCGATGATGAACGGCCGATCGTGAGAATCCGCCTCGCATTTGTTCGAGCCCGCGAATGTCGACTCCATCGCCGCTTCGCTCGTCACCGCCGGCACCGCCGGGCCACCGCACGCACCCAACACAGCGCCGCATGCCAGCGCCCCGCCCCCGAGTTTCCACGAAAGTCGCTTCTTCGCCATGGCGATCCGCTACCACGGCTGCCGTCCGCAAAGAACCGCGAGCGTCACGGGCCGCCTCGAAGCCGGCGCTTGCGGCGAACACCCCGTCGAGCCAGGCTGCGACCGTGCGGCAACGCGGCGTCAATATCGGTCTCATGAGCGCGCTGCTGGCGATCGGCTGCGGAGCGCCGGGGCGATCGGCGCCACCTGCGCCGCCAGCGGTCGTGCAGGTTCCGACCCAACCCGAACCAACCCCCGCGGCGCCACCCGTCGCCGACCGCCAGCGCACGTGCGTCATCCGCTCCGAGCGGTTCTATTCAACCGCGGTGGTCGCACCGACGAGTCGCACCGAGCTGCTCCGCATCGCTCCCGGGGCGCAGGCAACGCTCACCCTGGTGGCGCGCGATGCCGATTTCAAACCCGATCCGCAGGCGTCCTGGATGATGCTCGATATCGACGACGTCGTTCTGCGCACCCCGTTTGACGCTGCCACCCATTCGATACACCTCGGCGCCCGCGGGTGGCTGCTCGACATGATCGCTACCGGTGGCAAGCTTTCGGTCGTGGCGGTGGCGGGCGACGCGCTGCGAGTCGCCCTAACGCTGCCGAAGTATCACGGCGGCGAGGTCGTCGAAGACACCGTCCCGTGCGCGAGGCTCGAACTCACCCATCGCCGCGCACTGGCGAAGCCTCGTCCGCGTTTGACGCAAGCGCCAATTCGGCAGGCAACGCCCAAGGACAACAAGCTGACCCTCGCATCCGAACCCGGTGGAGCGCCGCGGTTCACCCTCACGCATATCGTGAGCGTCGACGTGCTCGAGGCGACGTCCACGCATTCGCTCGTGCATTGGCAAGCGTACTCGCTGCACGTGATCGGATGGACGCCCAACGCTGCGCTGCTGCCCCCGGGTCCGAGCTCAGGTAGCGGCGGTGGCGGCTTCGGGCGCGGCTGGCGGCACAGTTCGATGCCGCCCTCGGACCGCGCGGTGCGGTGCGCCACCGACCTGAAGCTCTACGCGGCGCACGACGGGCGCACGGTGCATGTCGGGCACGCGAAGGCGGGCCGGACGATCTACCTCACCGGCACCGCCGAGCCGTGGAGCCACGTCAGCATGCGCTCGAAACACATCCACGAAGCGGGCCGGCTGCGCGCCGCATCCGACGACCTGGCAGCGTGCCAGAGCGTACCCCTGCCCGATCCGCAACCGCTGGCGCCCAGCAAGCCGTAGGCCCAGCAAGCCGTAGCTACGGCTCGGCTCTAAGCATCGTCGCAGCAACGTAGCGTGAGCCACCGGTGTGTCACGCATCGCGTTCCTCGAGCTCCATCCAGCGCTCGGTCAACCGCTCGGCCTCGGCCCGCGCGGCGTCCAACGCTTTGTTCAGCTTCAGCGACTTGTCGGCGCCGTCGCGATAAATGGCCGGATCCGCCAGCTGCTCCGTCAGTTCCGCGACCTGGGCCTCTGCGGATTCGATCGCTGCCGGTAGCCCTTCGAGCTCCTTGCGCTCCTTGAACGACAGCTTCTTGGGCTTGGCCGCCACGGGCTTTGGCGCAGTCGACTTCGGCGCCGGCGCCGACACCGTCGCCTCCGCGGCTTTCTCCGCCAGACGCGCCTGACGCAGACGGCGGAACGTGGAGTAGTTGCCTTGGTACTGCGTGACGTCACCGGACTCGAACGCCAGGATCGACGTGGCGACCCGATCGAGGAACCAGCGATCATGGGTCACGATCAGCGCCGTGAGACCGTAATCGACGAGCATCGACTCCATCGACGCGAGCGTCGCCACGTCGAGGTCGTTGGTCGGTTCGTCGAGCACGAACAGGTTCGCGCTCTGCCTAAGCAGCCGCGCCAACGCGACGCGCGCGCGCTCGCCGCCGGACAGGGAGCCAACCGTCTGCCGCAGTTGGTACTTGTCGAACGCGAACCGCCCTAAGTACGAGTACGGCTGGATCACTTCGTCGCCGAACTTCACGAACGTCTGGTCACCCATCACGTTATCGAAGATGGTCTCGTCGTCTTTCAGATCGGTTCGCATCTGGTCGAAGTAGGCGATCTTCGTGTTGCGGCCGATATTCACCGCACCCGCCTCAGGCTCGAGTTGGCCGAGCAAAGCTCGTAACAGCGTCGTCTTGCCGGTACCGTTGCGGCCGATCACACCGAGCCGTTCGCCCTCCGTCAGATACAACGTGAGACCGTTAACCAACGTTCGGCCGCCGATCGCCACCGACAGGTCACGCGCTTCGAGAATCGTTTTTCCGGTGCGCGCGACGTCAACGCGCAGGTCCGCAGTCTGTTCCTTGACCGGCTTCTTCATGCCGATCGCCGTCTCCGCTCGCTCGATGCGCGCCTTCTGCTTGGTGCCGCGCGCCTTCGGCTGCCGCCGCAGCCACTCAAGCTCCGTGCGCAGGAAGTTCTGGCGGTTCTGCTCCGTGCGTTGGGCTAGCGCTGCGCGCTCGGCCTTCTGCTCCAGGTACAGCTCGTAGCCGCCGTCGTAGCTGAACGCTTCGCCATCGGCGATCTCGACCGTGCGTTGGGCAACGCGGTCGAGCAAGTAGCGATCGTGGGTGATGAGGAGCAACGCGCGGCCGTACTCCTCGACAAGAAAGGTCTCCAGCCACTCGATGGTGTCGGCATCGAGGTGGTTCGTCGGCTCGTCCATCACCAGCAGGTCCGGGCGGGCGATCAGTGCCTTGGCGAGCGCCACGCGTCGCTGCTCGCCGCCGCTCATCGTCTGGACGTGGCCATCGATACGCGTGATGCCGACGTGACTGAGCATCGCCTGGGCGACGTGGCCCATGTCCCAGCCACCCAGACGCTCGATCGCATCGCCGAGCGCGGCTTGCTCCTCGAGCAGCGCTTCCTGATCGCCATCGCCCGACGCGAGCTGCCCGCTCAGCGCCTCGTAGCGAGCAAACGCAGTCTTCCATTCGGCCAACCCGCTCTCGACGGATTCGATCGCGGTCGGGTTGCCCTCGAACTTCGGAACCTGGTCGAGGCACACCACCGTCGCGTCGCGACGCGTGGCGACGGTGCCGCTATCGGCCTCTTCCCGACCGGCAAGGATGCGCGCGAACGTACTCTTGCCGGCGCCGTTACGCCCGACAACACCGACGCGCTCGCCCGCGGAGATCGTAAACGACACCGAGCTGAGCACGACACGCTCGCCGTACGCTTTTCGGACATCGCTGGCGCTGACGATCGACACGAACCGGCTATCGAACGTGAGCCGCTCGACGTCCAGTCAAACCGACGAGCGAGAACCTCCGGTGAGAGCTGATTAGTCGAGCAGCACCTTGAACTCGCCGGCCTCGATCAGCTTCTTCACGTCCTCGAATCCGCCGACCAACGTGCCCTTTACGAACACCTGAGGAAACGTCGGCCACCCCGTGTACATCTTGATCGCTAGACGCGGACGCCACTGCCCCATGTACGACCCGTACTCGAGATAGTGAAACGCGATGCCGTGCTCTTTGAGCAGGGCACGCACTTTCTTAGGAAACGGGTTTTGCTTCATCCCGACGACGACCACGTCGTGTTGTTCAATCGCCGCCTTCACTTCGGCGACGATGTCGCGATGCGTCGTCCCGATGGCATCGCGGATCGCGGGATGGATTTTTTCGTCGCTCAAAATGTCTCGTGGCATGGGTCCTGCCTCTAGGACCCGTATCGAGGACCCGCAAGCCGCTGGCCCTACCTATTTCGCCTAGATTCGCTTATCAGCCGCGCACCACAGTTCCTGGTGCCACCTGCGCTTCGCACTTGGGCGGAACCCGCAGTATCCCGTCGCACATCACGTGAATATGACGAAATCCCAACAGAGCGACTGCTAGAATCCGACCCGCCGTGCCAGCGACGATAGCCCTCTCCGCCGAGCCCGCAACCCTGGGCCTCTACAGCTTCCTGCGCGACATCGACCCCGGTCGCTACCGACGCGACATGGCCGATCGGATGATCGCCCGTGTGCGCGAGCTAGCAACGGAGTTCGAGCGCCTCGCCGAAGAACACAGCCAGCACGAACGCCTGCACTCGGCGCTGGCTCGTATCGCTGTGCTCATGCGCGAGGCGATCGAGCCGAAGCAAGACGATACCACGGCCCACTTCCGCACCCTGCGCGCGGAACTCAGCCCGGCCTACGAAGATCTGGCGCGGGAGCTGCGCGGCCACGCGATTCCGGTCCCGACGCTGCGCGCGACCAACGTACCGCGCACTGTGTTCCACGTGATCATGGCGATGACCGCCGTGGCGATAGTCGAATTCCTGCCCGCGACCAGTCGATGGATCGCTCTGGGCTTCTTCTCACTCGCCGTCCTGCTCGAGAGCAGCCGCCGTATCTACCCTCCCGCCAACCAGGTCATGATGCGCGTGCTCGGGCGGATCGCGCACCCGCACGAGGCGTACAAGATCAACAGTTCGAGCTGGTACACGATGGCGCTGGTCGTGCTCGGCTTCGGCTTCACGACGCCGGTGTGCGCTGTGGCACTCACGGTGCTCGGCTTCGCCGATCCTGCCGCCGGCGTGATCAGGCGGCGCTTCGGCAAGACCAAGCTCGTCCACGGACGGTCGCTCGAGGGCACCCTGGCGTTCTTCGTCATCGGCGCCATCACGGCGCTCGCAGTCCTGCGCATCTTCCACCCCGATATCGCCATGATGACCTCGGTCAAGGCGGCTGGCGCGGCGGCGCTGGTCGGCGGCATCGCCGAACTGCTCGCCAAGCGCCTGGACGACAACTTCGCCGTGCCGGTCGCCGCCGCCATCGGCGCCTGGCTCGTCCTCGGCTAATCGTTCCGGCACAGCTTCGCTGGATTAGACCCGCGACTCGGAACCCGGGCCGCGTCCGCCCGGCGACCAACTTAGTGCTCACTGTACCCGGTTCGGTTTACAATGAGCCGTGCGAGCGCTCCGATCCCTGGCTATTCTCGGCGCCATCAGTCTGGGTGGATGCTCAGCGCTGTTTAGTGGCGACGACCTTCAGGAGGGCGGGAGCACTGCGGGCGCGAGTGGCGGCGGCGCCACGGCTTCAGGCGGGGGCGGCGGGACGTCCTCGTCCGGCGGCGTGGCCGGCGGCGCCGCGGGCTCCCCGAGTGACGCCGCGGCAGGCTCCCCTAGCGGCGGCGCGGCGGGCTCTCCAAGCGCGGGCGCCGCGGGCTCGGCAGCGGGCGGCAGCTGCAGCTGCGTTTCGGCCGCACCCGACAGCAGCTGGCTCGGCCCGCTCGTGGTCGCCGAGTACGACGGCGCGCCGCCGAGCTGCCCCAACGGCACGACCGACATCAGCGCGCAGAACCCCAACCTGTCCGGGCTTGGACGAACGCTCGATCCAGGAGCTCATACCTGCGCGTGTGACTGCCAACCTTCGGGCACGTGCCCCGGCACCATGACCGTCGACTTCTTCGAAACCACCTGCAGCGGCAGCCCGTGTGGGACGATCACGGCGACGACCACGATGTGCTCGACGGATCCGCCCGGCGGCTGCGTAAACCCATCGAACTACCGGATACGTCAAGCAAACGTTCCGTGCACTGCCACCGCCGACAGCGGCCAGGGCAACGCCAGCTTCGAGAAGCGGCTACGAGCCTGCGCAGCTTCCGCGATGAACTGCGCCGGCGGCGTGTGCGCGCCGCCCAACCCGTCGCCGTTCGAAGCCCCTGTCTGCATCGGCAAGGCCGGCGACCACGTCTGTCCCACAGGCCACCCGAACAAGCGTACCTACTTCGGTTCCATCGACGACACCCGCGCGTGCGGAGCGTGCTCCTGCGGCGACGTGCAGTGCGATCGCGGGAACATTCCGTGCAGCGTGGTGCCCAAGCCTCTGGGCGGTTGTCGCAGTCTCAATGCGCCGTTCTCGTTGCGGTACGCTCCGCTTAATACGTGTGGCGTTGCAACGAACGCATCGAAATCCGGCACGGTCACGCCGACCGCGCCGTTTACGTTGTGCTGCGCGGACTAAGCCGGCTATCAAAGCTGATGGCGCTCAAAGGAACGCCTAACTTGCGGCTGACCCTGCCATGTCTGTGGACTTTCTATTGGGCAATTTACCCGGTCCGAGCAGCGCGCTGGTCTTGCTCCTCGACACTCCTTCGCCTCGACGCTCCTTCGCCTCGACACTCCTTCGCCTCGACGCTCCTTCGCCTCGACGCTCCTTCGCCTCGACACGGGGCCGCCAGACGGTACACTGCTCGGTACCGCATGCACCGACTGACTCGGCATTTTCCCCTGAGCATCCTACCCCTGCTGATCCTGTCCGGTTCCGGCTGCGAGAGCACCGTCCTGCCCGCCTGGGAAGAATCCCAGTGCGCGATCCGCATGACCGTGTCGGGCGACGCCAGCATGAAGCTCGACGACTTCACCGACTGCACCGCCGACGGTCCTCGTTCGCCGATGTTCACCACCATCGACCTGCGCGGCGACCTCAAGATCGTCGAGCTCGAAGTCGACGTCACCGCGGGCAAGCGCGACGATGCCGCCGCGGCGACCATCACCGTGCGCCACAACGACGGCCGCGTGTGGCAATCCGCATCTGGAACGTGCAGCGCGCGCATCACCGAAAACCGCGCGCTGCCCGCCGAAGGCGACGGCATCCACCAAATGGCTGGATCTATCGCGTGCTCAGCATCACTTCCGGGTCCCACCGCCTCACAGATCGTCGTATCCAAGCTCGACTTCCGCTCGCTGGCTCATTTTCCGTGACGAATAGCCAGGCGCCAGGACCGGACGACTTCGAGCGCCCCGCGGTCGAACCACGCCACTTCGCGCCCATGTACGGCGGGCCACCTGTTCCCGCGCCCAGATCCCGGGTAGCGTTCGTGTGCGCGGTTGTGCTGATCGGCGCCGCTATCGGTTTGACCATCGCGTATTTTCGCTAAGCTCTCAGAAAGCAGCGCCGACAGGAAAAGCGCCAGCGCCGCTGACCGAGCTCACTCCGCCGGCGGCGCCGTTATTTAGCCGGCGGCAACGTCACATCCCAGCACCGCTGATCGACCGACTTCGGCGCGCCTTGCGTACCGCGATAGCAGTCGGCCCAGTCCTGTGGTTGGAGCGTCACCGTCGCCGGCACGCCATCTGGGTCGTTCTCGACATCCGGCAACACGGCGAGCTCAATCGTCACGTCGCGCGCACGGGTGTTCGGCAGCATCAGCGTCACCAGCGGCCAGTTCTTTCGGATCCCCTTGAGACAACCCGATTCGTATTCGATGCACGGCGAATCGATCCGTGCGCCGTCGACTTTGACCTCAATCGCTTCGGGCACCAGGTCGATGGCACGGCTCAATTCGAAGCTAAACCGGTCCGGACTCTTGTCGTTCCATCGCGCAGCGCTAATCCGCAGCTCACTGCCCGTGGAAAACCACAGCTCGAACTCATCAACCCCGCCGATGTACCGGGAGCCGGGAATAAACAGAAACTCGGGCGGGCTCTCCACGACGAGCTGATGCCACGTATTCACGGCCAACGGGGTCTCGGGCCGCAGGCTGAATCGATACCGCCCAACGTCCGAAGGCGCGTTTGGGTCCGGTTCCGTGACCACAGCCGCCACGTTCAGAGACCCGTCGCGCGACTGAAAATGCGCCTTGTCGACAATGCCAGCGCGCGCGTCCGCCAGCGGGGGAAACGCTTCCCTCGACTCAAATACGAATGTCGCCGACGGATCCACCGCCGTCTGCCCGGGCTTCACCGTTTGCTGAAAGTAGGCTGGGCGAGGCGGGCCGCCGCCAGCCCCCGACGTCGGGCGGGTCCCGTCATCCGAACGCTCGCAGGCCGTCACTCCCAGCGCAGCGCCCAGGAGCGCGACCGCGGGCGCGCGCGGGAGCAGACCCTCAACTAGCTGAATACAATCAGAAATCCCCACACCACACCACCCTATCGAGTTAAGCAAAAGTACGAACGTCCGCACTGGCCACCAGCCGGCTGCTCACCCCATTGTAGCGGATTTCCCTCCCGGCGCTGTGTTCCATGGCGGGTATTCAGCGTAGATTATCCGCATGCCCGACACCAAGAAGCCCATCCGCCGTCCGAATGTCGGGCGGGTCACGCGGGTCACGCGGCCCACTGCCGGCACGTCCAGAACTCCAAAACCGCGACGCACAGGATCGGAGCGCACACCGCGTCGACCCGTGGTTCCAACCGACGTGGCTCCAACCAAGCGACCGCCGCTAAGGGTCGAGCCCGGGGCGCTCCATCCCAACGCTTCGAAGCTTCAGTCCCTCGTCCACCAGCTGCAGCAGCTCGACCGACAGAGCCGCGAGGCCGAGTACGCGCAGGCCCGCGTCCTTAAAAGGATCCGCGACCAGCGCCTCTGGGAGCCAGGATACGACGACTTCGATGACTTCATCGCCGACGGCCTCGGTCGATCGCGCTCCGTTGTGTTCGATCTGCTGCGCGTCGCGACCGACTTCACCAAGGCGCAATTCATCAAGCACGGTCCCAACAAACTGCGGCTGGTGACGCGCTATCGCGACCAGTACGCCCCTGAGCAAACGCTCACCGAACTGCTCAAGTCGAACGTCGAATACCGCGATGCGGTGGGCATTCAAAGCGTCCAGGTCGCCCAAGCCACCATCCGGCAGCTGCGTGCCGCCCTCGCGTTCAAGCGCCCCAAGACTTGGAACGGCGGCGCAATTTCACACGCGGATAAGCAACTCATCACCGCGTTCGCCCAACGCCTGCCCGCGGCTCCGCCGATCGGACGCCCCCGCGCCCGGCGCATCCGAAGCATGAAAGCCCAAGACGGCCGAATCGCGCTCACCCTATACGACATCCCGACCGACGGCATGCACACCCTAATCCGAGCCATCCAGCAAACCTGGCCATGAACTGCGGGGACGCGTAAACCAGTTCACCGGACCTGCGGTAAACTGCGGGGACGCGTAAACCAGTTCACCGGACCTGCGCTCCGTGCGGCTTGATCCAAACCTGACGCCGCCATCACCACACCGCACACCGCCGCCGAGGATTCATCCGCGAACCCTCCACACACGAGAACGCCTCCGCAAAGTCCGGCGCGTACGCCATCCGCACGTTCACGCGCAGCGACTCGACGAGATGCGGATCGCGCTCAAATGCGCGCCGCTGCCCGGCTGGAGTCAGTTTTCGGCAATGACTCTGCGCATCGATCACCCACAGCATTTGTCGCTCGGTAAAGCCAAGCTCCCGACGCTCGGGTCCGGGCGCACGATGAGTCCAGTAGGCTTTCGAACGAACCCGTGTTCCGCCGATGTCGGCTAACGTCTCCGCAAGTACAGCTTTAGCATTGACTTTCAGCTCAGGTGGGGCGCCCAGCGTCTTCAGCTCCGCAAGCAAGCACTCGGC
>JAUIKB010000092.1 GCA_030430975.1 Polyangia bacterium | reverse complement strand
AAAGTATGTCAACGGCGTGGAAAACTCCGCCGTGCGCGTCGCCGACTGCTCCAAGCCGCAACTATCAACCGTGTCATCCCAGGCGACCCGACCCGCCGTGAACCAAGGCGCCTTCGCGGCCAAGTTGGCCATCAAACGGGCCAACAGCGGCGCCGCCGCCACGAGCGTCACGGCTACGCGAAAACACGCAGGCACATCGACGCCGCTCGCCGCTCAGCAGGCCGTGATCAACGGCGACACCGTCGACATCGACGTCGACATGTTACCCGAAGGCAAACATACCGTCACCGTCACCGTCACCGACGCCGACGGCCAGGTCAGCGACCTGGAGCGACTCGTATTCTGGATCGAGGGCGATGAATTCAGCTGGCGCGACGCCCTGATCTATATGGTGATGACCGATCGTTTTCGCGACGGTGACCCGAGCAACAACGCACCCGCCACCCCCGGCGTCCAGGACCCGCGCGCCGACTTCATGGGCGGCGACCTACAGGGCCTGACCGAACGCATCGCCGACGGCACGCTCGATCAGATCGGCGTCCGCGCGATCTGGTTGTCCCCATGGCAGACCAACCCTGCTGGATCATTCGTCGCCGCCGACGGATTCCATCAGGTGACCGGCTACCACGGCTACTGGCCCATCAAGGCGCGCGAAGTCGATCCCCGACTCGGCGGTGAGGCCGCCCTGCGCGCCCTGGTGAAGACCGCCCACGAGCACGGCATCCGCGTGCTGATGGACTACGTCGTCAATCACGTCCACAGCGAGCACGAGTACTTCCAAGACCATCCGAACTGGTTCCGGACCGGATGCGTCTGCGGCACCTCGGGGTGCGACTGGACAGCACAGCGCCTCGAATGCCTGTTCGCCGACTACCTTCCGGACATCAACTGGAGCATCCCGGAAGCTGGACAGCAGTTCGAAGACGACGCGGTGTGGTGGCTCGATGAGTTCGACCTCGACGGCCTACGCGTCGACGCGGTCAAACACGTCGAGGACGCCGCCATCACCAACGTGTCGACGCGAGTACGCGAGGAGTTCGAAGCAGCGGGCACCCAATACTTCCTGATGGGCGAGACGGCCATGGGCTGGAGCGACTGCGGCATCGCCTGCAACCAGGATCAATACGGCACGATCAGCCGCTACCTTGGACAACACGGGCTCACCGGCCAGTTCGACTTCGTGCTGTATCACGCCGTTCCGTACCGCGTGTTCGCCCACGACGATCAGGGCATGCTGCACGCCGACTTTTGGACCCAAGCCAGCCTGGCCCAGTATCCGTCGGACAGCATCATGACGCCGTTCATCGGCAGCCATGACTCAACGCGGTTCACGTCGCTAGCCACCTACCGCGGCCAGCCCGGATACGACCGCGGCATCGCCGGCAACCAGTGGGACAACGTCGCTGGCCCGCCGCCGAACGGTGAACCGCTACGCCGACACGCCGCTGCCCTCGGGTGGCTGTTCGGACTCCCCGGCGCACCGCTGCTGTACTACGGCGACGAATACGGCGAATGGGGCGGCGCCGACCCAGGCAATCGCGCCATGTGGCGCGGCGACTCGTCCTCCTTGTCGTCGGACGAGCAGTTCGTCCTAGATCAGACGCGAAAACTGGGGACGGCACGCCAAGAACTCATCGCATTACGCCGCGGTAACTATCGGAGCCTCCACGCAACGGAAGACTTCCTCGCGTTCGCCCGGGAAACAGCAAACGGTGACGTAGCCATCGTCGACGTCACGCTCCCGGTAAGTCTCGGCCTCCCGGGCGGTACCTCCCTCAACGACCGAATCTCGGGCAGCACGCTAACCGTCAACGGCACCACGCTATCCATCAGCCTCCCGGCCCGCGGCGTCGCCATACTAGCAAAACCCTAATTATTTCCAGCACTTATCGACCCATTGAAATCGGGGCCTTCTTGCTCGCCTCTTAGCAATCGGGGACGTTGAAATCGGGGACAATTGAATTTCTTCACAGCACCTCGCCCTGAAATCCGGGGCTCGCCGCTTAGCCGCCGAAAATGGGGACAATTGAAAGGGTGGTTCTCTTACGGAACCGAACCCGACACCCGACGCTCTTGGCTCGCCTCTTAGCCGCTGCGCGGCGTCGGCTGACTAGGGCTTCGCCCTGTGACTAACTTAGCGACCCATTACGTGGCTCCAAGCCGACCCCGAACCGGACCCCGAACCGGACCCCGATCCGGACCCGGAACCCGAGCCTGAGCCCGACCCGGACCTCACCGCGCCTGACTCAGCCGGTACAGCTGCGCCACGCACCGGTCCGCTCGCTCCGCCAACCGCTGAGCGAGCGACTCCGACAAGTAGCCGCACGCGCCCGCGATTCGAAGTTGCACCACCAGCTCACGCCCCGAACACATCGCGACATTCAGCTGGTTGGTACGGTTTCCCTTGCGGTTATAAGCGCCCTCAGCCGCGTTCGAGGCCGTCGATACCGCCGCCCGCCGCATCTGCCGGGCAAGGTCGCCATCGTGACGAGCGATCCGTTTCGCGGCCGCCGCTACGTCACGGTTGAGGTTGATGAGTTGATCTAGAACGCGAAGTTGTTTCATGGCGTGCCTCCACGGGCGGGTCGCAGGCGAAATCAAGGACGCGCTATCCAGCCGAGGAACGAGGCCAGATGGCGCGCGGCGAAGCCGGCGAAGCTCCTGGAGTTCGACAAGCCCGCCGGTACGATCGACCAGAAGCAAGACAACCCTGGGTCCGGGTCCGGATCAGGGTGCAGGCAGGACTCGAACCCGAACCCGAACCCGAACCCGAACCCGAACCCGACACCCGTATTACCCACCCGGTAACCCCCATACCTCTCAGAACCCCAGCCCCAAAAACCAACCACTCCCAACCCTTCCCAACCTGCTCTAATGTTCAGTCCAACAACGTGCGGCGCCCAAACAAGCGCGTTTCAACCCACGAACGGCTCCGTCCCGGGCCGTTTTGCGTGAACCGGGTCTCTTGCCCTAAGGTGCCGCGAAACATCCGACCGGCCACGCACGTAGAGCCGCCACGCCACATGGCGCCAGGAGACCCACGATGAATCGAATCCGTTACGTACATGCAGCCACCGCTGCGACCCTCGGCCTCGTCATCGCGCTGCCGTTGGTCGGCTGCGATGACAAGAAATCCACGACCAAGCTCGCACCGAGTGCCAGCGCGCTGGCCTCATCTCAGAGCGAATCAAAGAAAGCTGAGGTCTGGCCGATCGCCAAGGACGGCAAAGCCACCTTCCAGATGGACGGTAAGATCGAGACCATCAAGGGCGATGTGTCCTCGACCAAAGGCGAGCTACAGCTCGACCTGAGCGACCTCACGAAGACGCGCGGCGTGATCAGCATGGACATGCAGAAGCTCGTGACGAAGACGTTCGAAGAGGCGGAAAAGAACAAGAAGCAGAACGAACACGCGCTGACCTGGCTTGAGGTCGCCGACGGCATCAACAAGCCAGAAGTGGTCAAAGCCAACCGTTGGGCGCACTTCGCCATCCGCTCCATCGACAGCGCAACGCCCAATGACCTGACCAAAGCGACCGGCGCCAAGCGCACCGCCAAGGTCAAGGCGACCGGCGACCTGCTGCTTCACGGTCACAAGTCCAGCCACACGGTCAACCTGATCGCTGAGTTCACGTTCGAGGGCGACAAGGCGACCGCTGTCAGCGTGAAAACCGAGAAGCCGTTCGTCATCAACCTCGCCTCCCACGAGGTGAAGCCCCGCGATCCCGGTGGCATCCTGGTTCAGAAGGTCTCGGACCTGCTAAAGCAAAAAGTCGCCGAAACGGCCAACGTAACCCTCGACCTCAAGGCGACCAACTCCGGCAAGACCGCGAGCGGCGAGGTCGCGATGCCCACGATTCCAAGCGCTGCGCCCGCTCCGAGTGGAAGCGGTGCGGCCGCACCCAGCGCGAGCGCAAGCGCCGGCTACTGAGCCGGACGCTGCCGAACGCCGTTCGGAACGCCGCCCTGGGCCGTGGCCCACGGCGGCGTTCGGTCGCTTGACGTCCAACCAAATCCTGCAAAGGTTTCGCAGCTCCTCGGTCGGCGGCATCAGAGCCGACCCGACTTAACATCCTTGGAGGGACGGACATGAAGCTGGCAAAAATCATCGCAACGGTCACCGTTGTTCTCGGTCTCGGCGCCTGCAGCAGCGGCTCCGGCGGCGGGGGCGTTGGCGGTAACTGCCTGAACCTGGCGGGCACCTGGCCGATCAGCGGCAACTGCCCGAACATCAGTACGTGCACGTTCACTCAGAACGGATGCTCCATCTCCGCGGACTGCAGCGGACAGAGCCTCACCGGAACGGCCACCTCCAGCGGCTTTAGCCTCAGCGCGCAGGGAGTCAGCTGCAGCGGCTCCGTCAACGGCACAGCCGCCAGCGGCGAGTGCACGATCTCTGGCAACCAATGTCAGTTCACCGCCAACTGCCCAGCAGGATCTTGCACGAGTGGCTCGGGCCCGATGGGCGCGGGCGGAAGCACGGGTCAAGGCGGCAGCACCAGCCAAGGCGGCGGACCCGGTCAAGGCGGCGGACCGCCCGGTGTCGGAGGCGGCCCGGGCGGCGCCGACTGCGGCACGTTCTGCGCCAAGCTCGAGAGCTGCGCGCCCGGAACGCTCGGCGAGTGCAACGCCGGCTGCAACAGCGAAACGCTCACCTCGGCATGCGCCGCTTGCGCGTCGAACTCCGACTGCGACGCGTTCCTAAACTGCGCGGCCACCAGCTGCGAAACCTGATAGCCAGCCGCTCAGCGGCGTACGCGCTCGCGCCCGACGCGTAGCGTACGTACGCCGCCGCGGTCGACCTGAACGACGACGTCGCTGCGCACCGGCCCGCTTAGACGACTGCGCGCGTCGACCATCGACACGACGTCGACCCCGTCCACAGAAAGCAGCACGTCGCCGGATACCAAGCCCGCACGCTCGGCGGCGCTGCCCGAGGCTACATGCACGATGACGACCTCGATGCCGTCATCGTAGTCCCGCTCGCCGAGCGTGACTGCAACGCTCCCCGTCGACGCCGGCTCCGCTCCGTCCGCCGGCTCATCGAGCTTGATCGTGACTCCCGTCGTGGGCCGACCCGTCGTTACCTCGATGGACTCCACCCGACCACGGCCGACATCGGCGGCGTAGGCCTCGATCGACACGGTGCCAACCGGCACCGAGCGAAGCTTGAACGCGCCGCGCGAATTTGTCACCGCCACACCGGGCGGCAGCGTGCCCACCGGCAAATACGCCGGCGCCACGCCCAACGCGACCCGAGCACCGACGACCGGCTTGCCGTCCATATCCACGACTTCGCCCTCAACCGCCCCGCGCTCCGCAAGATCGATCGTCGGAACCTCGAACGGCCGATCCGCGCGACCCGTGCTCGTGACGTTCACCGCAACCTCGCTCGCCGCGTAGTTGGCGTGGTCGACCAAGATCGTCACGTCGCCCGGGGTCACATCCCGAAATCGGAACCATCCGTCGGCGTCGGTGAGCTTCATCTTGCGCGCGCCGTCAGCCAGCAGCGTGACGTTGGCGCCCGAAACATAGGTGCGTCCCCGCACCGCCGTCACCCGACCCTCGACGACCACGCCGCGCTTCATTTCGACCTGAATCTCACCGGGCGCTTCCTGATAGACGTACACCCCGCGTGCCCATCCCGGCGCGTCGATCTCGAGTCGGATCGGCATGCCGGCCGCATCCCGGATGCTGACAGCGCCCTCGGGCCCCGTGAAGAGCGTGCGGCGCAACGGCGACTCCGGATCGAGAGACAGAAGCGTGACCTGAGCGACATCGATCGGTTGGTCGCGGTCGTCTACGACCATCACCCGCACCGCATCCCGCGCCTTGGGCAGGGTGATCTCAACGACCTTCTTTTTGCCCTCCTCGACTTCGATGCGCTTGCGTAAGACGACCCGATCGATCGCATCCGGCCGCGCGATCGACAGCAGCACTTCGGCCGGTACCGCGGCGAAAGCGAACGTCCCGTCATCGGCCGTCACCGTCGTACGGTCCAGCGTGCCCCGCACAGCCGTGAGATCGATGCGCGCGCCAGCGACCGCCTGGCCCGCGTCATCGACCAGCCGGCCTTCGAGCGTCCCGCCCGCCAGCATCACGACTTCGACTTCGACGCGGCCGCCGGGTCCCAGGGTGACGGCGTCGCTCAACGCCTCCACGTAGCCCGGGTGCCGAACCAGCGCCCGGACCCGCCCCGGCGTCACCGGATTCGCTGCAAACGTTCCGTCACCGCGGGTTACCCATGGCGTAAATTCCTCGACGCTCTGTTCGACACCACCGTCCGGTGCCCCCACCACGGTGGGCGCGATCGGCGCGTTCTCCCGGGGAATGGGCGGGATCGGTCCGGGCATCACGCCCAGCTCCCCAGCCGGAATCAGCGGCGCGGGACCGGCCAACGCCCAGCGAAAGTTGGTTTGCTTGTACATCAGCAGCCGCGGCGTTTCCGACACTGGCATGCCATCCAGATCGGTACCGACCACCTCGATCGAAGCGCCGTCGATCGGATCGCCCTTGGCATCGATCACCCGCCCAGCCAGGGTGCCGCCCTTGAGCAGGGGTATGCGAATCGGGCTATCCGGCAGCTCCTCAGGAACGCTGACGGCCGCTCGCGCCACGAAGCCGCGCGCCCGGGCCGCGAGCGTCGCGTGCCCCTCGGCGATCGGGCCTAACGTGACGGTGCCGTCCGGACCAGTGCGTCCGTAGAGCGGAAAGGAGCTGATGCCGCTCTCGGTCAACATCACGTCGGCGCCGGAAACCACGATCGGCGCCGGATCGTCCGCACCTTCTGTCACGAGGGCCGTCACCATCCGCCCCGGAACGAGCCGCAGCGTCACCTGCGCGTGCTCGCCCTTTTCCAGCCGGTAGCCGATCACGGTCTGCGAAACCGAGCGCTCGTGTACCGCCCTGAGATCGTACACGCCTCCGAGCAGCCCGGCGATGCGGCTCACCCCGCTCTTGTCCGTCTCGGTGCGTCGCGCCGGAAACAGACTCGAACCGACGATCGAGACCCCCGCCCCGGCGACGGGCAAGCCGTTCTCGTCAACGACTTTGACCTCTAGGGAACCCAGCTCGCGCAAAACGATCTCGATGTCACCGTCCACCCCCGAACGCGTCACCGATTCGTAGCCACGCGCGGACGCCTTCACCACCCACGGACTCGGGCCGAGACGGTTGAACGAAGCCGATCCGGCGCCGTCCGTCAGCGCCCCGAACGGCAGTGGATCACCGCCCGTAACCAAGACCGTCGCCAAGGGCAGCGGCTTGCCCTCACCGTCCTTCACCAGCACGGAAAGCTGTTCGGCAGCGCGCAGTCGCACTTTGGCTGTGCGCGGCTCTTCACCGATCACCAACGTCGTGCTGCTGCGCGCCCAGTTTTCGGCGTCCACCGTCACCCACGTCTCGCCCCGCGGCAGATCCGTCAGGGTGACCTTACCGTCGGCCCCCGTTCGCCCATCACCCGCCAGGTAGTAGCGCCCGCCGCGACCCCAAAGCACGCGCACCCGAGCACCGCTAATGGGCGGCCCGTCGCGGGTCCCGACCGCAGCGTCCGCGCCGGCATCCGGCAGCGCATCGTACGCCTCTACGACTTCGACCGTGAGCTGCCCGTCGCGATCCGCCACATCCGGCGGCGGTGCGGGAAGCTCGTCGCGAACCTCGCCGCCTAGGCTGCCCAGCCGCACATCGGTAAGTCCGAACACGAAGACCGCACAGATCACCGCCGACATCCAGACCAATACACGGTCCATCCAGGGTCGGGTGCTGGCCTCGGGGCTCACAGCGCTGACGATAACGCGCTGACAGCTCGATCGCTTCCCTACCGAATCCTCGCGGCGCTTTGCCGGCCGAATGCGATGCGGGGTGCGGCGTGGCTGCTAGGCTTGCCGGATATGCCCGCCAACAGCTCGCGCCAGCTGCGCCTACGCACGACGTGGGGAACGAGCGCGGCGATCGCGGCGCTGAGCGCGGTGACCTGGGTGGGCTGCTCCGGCTCCGATCGCGCCCCACCACCGAGCGAAACGACCGGCCAGGGCGGAGCCGGCGGTGGCCTGATCGACGCCGGGTTCAATGACGGGCCCCCCGACGCGGACGCTGCCGGCTACTGCGGCAATCAGTTCGTGCCGGTCGTCATCGACGCGCCTAACCTGTACTTCATCCTCGATCGCTCCGGCAGCATGGGCGACGACCTCGAAGGCAGCAGTTTCAGCAAATACACCAACGCTCGCATCGCCATGCGCGACGTGCTGCGCGCGGTCGGTCATCGAGTGAATGTCGGCGCCGCTGTATTTCCTGAGGGGAATATGGAGCTCGGATGCGCGCCCGGCAAAGAGATCTTCAAGACCCGTCCCGGGGATGGTCCGTGGGATGGCCAGGTCGGTGACGGCCCCGTGCTGACGGACTTCATCAAGGCGGTGAGCTTCTATCAGCCGGGAGGCGGCACGCCCACCGCAGCGACGCTCGAAGCGCTCACGCCAACGCTCTCAGCTCTCGAGGGCGACACCTATGTGGTACTTGCCACCGACGGTGCGCCCAACTGCAACGGCCTAAACAGCTGTGGACCTGACAAGTGCCTGCTCAACATCGAGAACATCAGCATCGGCACCTTGGATTGCGACGAAACCGTCAACTGCTGCGATCCGGCCACGCTGCCGGACGGCCAGTTCCAGTGCGTGGACGACGTCGCGAGCGTCAGCGCTGTGTCGACCCTCGCCGCCGCCGATGTGACCACGTACGTGGTCGGCATGCCCGGCGCCGGACCGTACGCCAACGTGCTCAACGCCATGGCGGTGGCTGGGGGTGCACCACGGCCAGGCAACACCAAATACTTCGCGGTCAACGACACCGACGGGCTCTCCGCCACGCTGCTATCGATCGGCATCGAAATAGCGGTCAGCTGCGTCATTGAGCTTGAATCTGCGCCACCCGACCCCAAGCTCGTCAACGTGTACTTCGACAAGAGCGTGGTACCGGGCGACCCCGACGAGGGCTGGACGTACACCGACGACACCACGGTTGAACTCCGTGGCGCGGCCTGTGACCAGCTGAAGAGCGGCGAGGTCCGCAACGTGCAAATCGTCGCCGGATGCCCGACCGAAATCCTCTAGCGAAAAATCCCCGGGGAGCCGGAATAGTCCGAGCATGACGTCGGTTAAGGATCGCGTGCGCGGGGGATCGATTCGTCAACACGTGTTGTGTGCGACCCTCGCTGGCGTCACCGCGCTGGGCTGTGCCTCCACGGTCCGACGCCTTCAGCATTATCCCTCGTGCCCGGACGGGGCCGGCCCGGCGTCAACCCAGTCCGGCGACGGCCTAGGCTGCTACCGGACCGCCGAACCGGACGAGGGCGAGCCGCATGGGCCGTTCGTGACGTTCTACGACGACGGCCGCCCCGAGGCTGAAGGCAACTTCGACTCCGGCAACCTGGACGGCGAGTTCAAGCTGTACTGGCCAAACGGCAAGCTCCGCGCTCAGCTCCATTTCAAGGGCGCCAAGAAGCACGGCGCGTACGCTAGCTGGGGTCCCGAGGGGAACCCTCGCGCCACGGGCGGGTACCGTCACGGCCTGATGCACGGCGAGTGGCGCGTCTCAGAAGACGGCTCCGTATGGGTCGCGGGCACATTTGAGGGCGGCAAGCAGCAAGGGCGGTTCGTCTACTACGAGAACGGCAAACTCTTGCTCGAGGAATGGTACGACGACGGCGTACGCCGCCCCGCCCGCTAGCAACTCCTGTATCCTCAGACGGTATGTCTACCGAACTGGCCGCACTGAGGACGGAAATCGACGCTGTGGATCAGCAGCTCTTGCGCCTGTTTAGCGAACGGGTCGCGCTCGTCCTCAAGGTGGGCGACATCAAGCGCGAGCGCTCGATCGCCGTCTACGATCCAAGCCGGGAACGCGCCGTCTTGGAACGGCTCGCCAGTCACGCCACACCGCCGGTCGAACCCGATACTATCAAGCGCGTGTTTGAACGCGTCATCGATGAGTGCCGGCGCCTAGAACAACACCACGTGCAACGCACGTAGCCCCCGTCTACGAAGGTGCCGGCGCCGGAGCCGATGGTCGCGGCGGCGGAACCGAACCCGACGGCAGCGGTGGCGGCCCAGAGCTCGGCGTAGCTGACGGTGCCGGACCGACATCCGGCTGAGCCGCGTCGAGCGGCGCGGCTGCGTCCGTTACCGAGGCGTCCGGACTCGCCGGCGGCGGGCCACCATCGGGAACCGGCACTTTCGGCTCGACCCCCGGAATCCGCGATAGCCGCACAACGACTCGCCGCTGACGACCGTCCAGCTTGATCGTCTTCGACTTGAAACCCTCACGCTTAACCACCAGCGTCTTGGTCGTCCCTGGTCGAATATTCACGGTCACCGGCATCACGCCGAGATTGCGACGCCCGCTATAGATTTCGGCATCGATCGGCGAGACGACCACCGCCACCCGACGCGTCCGTTTGAGACGCCTGGTGGGCACGCTGGCGCTGCGCGCGACGGCCGCCGAAGCGCTGGCACTCGACGCCGGGGCCGGCTCCGTTTCAAACCGATCCCCAAAAAACGCCGGCACCGCGACGGCTCCGGCAATCGTCGCGAACAGCGCGACTCCGATTACGCGCGTGCGACGCTGCCGCGGCGAGGTCGTCGCGCGCCGAATCGTCGCGGGCGCCACACCCAGCTCGTCCGACCATTGCTCTAGCTCGGCCAAGGCCCTCGGCGGTTCGCGACGCTCGAGTCGCTGTAGATCCGAAAGCAGCTCTTGCATCGACGCGTAGCGCTCATCCCGGTCCTTGCGCAAGCACTTGAGCACGACGGCATCGAACTCGAGG
>JAUIKB010001140.1 GCA_030430975.1 Polyangia bacterium | reverse complement strand
GCATCGCTCTGGCTGGTCGTTACTGCCACCGCAGCTGCCCAGGCGCCACCCGACGTGGTTACGACTAAAGACGGCGGCATGCTGCGGGGCACGATCATCGAGAAAGTACCGGGGCAATACGTCGACATCACGCTCGCCAACGGTGAGACGCGGCGCATCCCGATGGATCAGGTCGTGTCAGCAGGACCCGCGGGGGCGAGCGGTGGCGGCGGACAAGCGCCACCGGCGGCGCGCGACAATCGCCAAGTCGGTGTGGCCACGGTCCATGGCGCTGAGGCGCGGCTGAAGCTCACGTCGCCACAGGTCGGCGTGGGCTTTCACAATCGCGTCGGCTCGTCCTACGCCGTCGCTTACGGATACGGTGGTAGCGCCGTGGCGCGCGGCCGTCAGTACGCCGACCTGTGTGTCGCTCCGTGTGAGATTTCGATGCCGTCCGGGACGTACAACCTGGCGCTGAGTAGCGATGGCGGATACCCCGTCGAGACGGGCCCGGTCACCGTGCCGGCGGGCGGGGCGACCCTGGAGGGCGAGTATGAGTCGTACTCCGGCATGCGAGCCGTGGGCTGGACGATCCTCATCTCTAGCACCGTCGTCGGTCTGACGTTGATGATGATGCCGCTGTTCGACACCGAATCACTCGGTGAAGACGGTCTTCCGGCGTCGTTTTGGGTCGGCACCGTCATTGCGACGTTAGGGCCGCTCGCGAGCATCCCGTTCTTGGCGAAGGCCGACGAGGCTTACGTCACCCTGCACCCGTACAACGCGGCGTCCAAACGCTCGAAGTTCCAGACGGCGCAAGCGAACGCCGTTACGGACAACGTGATCAGGCGGCAGGCGCCAGGTATGGCGTTCAGCGGTATCTTCTAGGCGCTGCCGTGGGACAACTCAGCGATCGCTGGGCGTCGCGGATCGCGCTCGGTTTGGTGGTGCTCGCGCTGCTCGCCTGCAAGCGGGACGATGACGCAACCGTCAGCCTGCAGATACAGCCGGTTGCCGGCACGCCGCCGCGCACGAGCATCAGCATGACCGTTGGCAAGAAGAAGTCCGCGCTGGGCGTATTCAACGGCACTTGCAAGTCAGAAGCGTTCGGATCGTTGTATCGAATCAAGTGCATCCATCTCGATACCGGGGACGACATCACGATCGAGCAACTCGGCTCGATGCTGAATGTCAGCGCGGTGTCGTGGAGACATGTCCCTGACCGCAGCGGCAAGAGCCGCCTGGTTCGTGACCCGCCTAAGTCGCTGACGTCCGTGCCCGTAAAGAGCGAAGCTAAGCGCGCGCAATAGGTGATGCTCAAGCAGGACCGAGAAAACGGTCATGTCTTCCCGGTTCGCTACTGCTAGCTTTGCTCGATGGCGCAGTTTCGGTTCTACGGGCGTCTCCCCGTCTATACGGAGGATCACATCGTTGGCGCGCAGCTCAGCGTGTGCTTCCAGCGCGAGCCCACGCCGGAGGAAAAACGGACATTGGGTGCGCTCTGGGCTCAATGCGTGTTGCGCTCTCTCGACGACGCCAAGGCCCTTTGGTCCGGGCGTTTCCTGCGGATGTCAGCGCGCGGGCGGTATCACGGTTCGGAGGCAGCGGTGCTTCGCGCCATGACCCAAACGCTGTTTCGTATGCACGCCGTGACGCCGATCGCAGACGTCGTTCAGCATGGCGCCCACGACGTCGGGCGCTGGGATCAGTGGTCACTCGACCAAGGTCCTCCCACACCTGGCCCGCTAGAATTAGCCGCATCGAATCGACCAGAGTTCGCGCGCGGTCTTGATGATGCGCTCCCGCCGCTAAGCGCCGATCGATCGTTCGATGAGGCGTTCGTTACGGAACGTGACTCAGCGCTACAGCGGGAACTACTCGCCTCAACGACGGCGTCGGCGGCGCGTAAGTTGTCACTGGAACCTACTGAAGAGCGTTCCAAGCAGGTAGCGCTTTCAGAGGCCGTCTGGGCGAACGTTCCAGCCCGCCCCGGTCCGCCGATCGCCGACACGGCGGTGCCCGCCTGCTGGGTGTACTCGGGTGCCG
>JAUIKB010000091.1 GCA_030430975.1 Polyangia bacterium | reverse complement strand
TGTCGACGCGTCGGCGTCGGATTGACGTGCCGGGCGAACCAGCAGTTCATCGACGATCGGCACGAACCCCCCGTGATCCTTGTGCGCGGTGGGGGCACCGGACTCGTCCGGAGGCGCCGCCACGCCCAGAGACAGGTATTCTGCGAAACGGCGCGCCGACAGCGATTCGGCCGCGCAGGCGAGCAATGCCAAAAAGGCACGTCCATTCGGGTCCGGTCGTAGCGCGCCACGGCTGAAGTACACAGGGATCTCCGCGCGGCGCAGAGCCTCGATCAGGTGCGGACGATAGTTGGTGGGCGTGCGCAAGAACACGGCGATGCGGTCAAAGCGGGTCCCGGACTTCGCTTCCTGAACGATTCTGCGAGCGATCTCCACGCACTCGCGGTTTTCTCCAGGCGCGGAGATCACCGTCGGACCACCTTCGTACGTCGACGCGGGCGGCTCCGTCTCGAACAGGGCGTCCTGAATGCGTTGCACCGCCGACGTGACCGGCGGGCTTGGTCGCTCGGCAGTGACGTTCAGTGCCTCTTCGAGTCGCCGCGACGTACGTTCGTCACCGGCCGGCACGGTTGCAAAGGCTGCAGGCGCGACGCGCATGAGTGCCGCGACGAGGTCGTTATCTGTACGGTTATAGATCGGGAGATCGTACAAGACGATCGGGAGCCCAACGAGTGGATGGCGTTGATCGTCCACGGCGCGTTTTGCCGCCCGTAGCACCTCGCTGCGCGTGGCGAACCCGTTGTCCGCTAAGAACGTCAGGTACTCGGCGAACAGGCCGCCCAGGTCTGCGTCGACTTCGGCGAGCTGCGCGGGAGTAATACAGTTCTTGTCGAGTTCTTGGAACGTCTGGCTCAGTGCTCGAGGCAAGCCGGGCCGGTCGCCGATCGCGACGAATCGCCCCAGCCCCGCCGAGCGCCAGCGAGTGCGGACGACGGAGGCTGCGGCTGCTTCTTTGGTGAGTGCTGGTGCCGGGACTCGCCCCGATTCCGCGACCACGGGGCCGCCCAGGCGCCCCGCTAGTTGGTTCAGCGTGAGGCGATGCCAACCGAATGTTGCCGAGGCTGGTGCAGCCGCGCGAACAAGCTGGTCAACGGCGTCCAAGGTGGGACCCACCACCAGCACTTCCGTGCTGGTACCGAGGTTGAGCAGCCACCGGCTGGCAGAGGTTCGACGCACCGCGCTGCGGGCCGACACGAGCAACTCAACAAGGGGGGGCGGCACGCGCTCATCGTAGCCGAGCCCAGTCTGCAATGGACACCTGCCATCGGACTGGTGTCAGATGCGGCGTGCCGCCTCGAGAATTCAACACTCAAAAGCTCGCACTCGTGATGGTTGGGCTACCTGGCAGGGGCAAAACCTACGTCGCGCGGAAGATCGCGCGCTACCTGGCCTGGCTAGGGCACCTCACGAAGGTCTTCAACGTTGGCAACTACCGGCGCAAGCGCCTGGACGGAAACCAGCTTCATCAGTTTTTCGATCCGCGCAACGACCAAACCCGCGCCATTCGTATGGAGCTGGCGACGGCCGCGCTCGAGGACATGATCCAGTGGCTGCAACAGGGCGGTGACGTGGGCATCTACGATGCGACCAACAGCACGCGTGAGCGTCGCGATTGGGTCTACGAGCGCTGTCGTGAGCAAGATATTCAGGTCGTGTTCATCGAGTCGATCTGCGACGCGAGCGTCGTCGACGCCAATATTCGGGAAGCGAAGCTCAGCTCGCCGGACTACGCGGACATGGACCCGGATGCTGCTGTGCGGGACTTTCGTGCGCGTATCGCTCACTACGAAAGCACTTATGAGCCGGTGGATGACACGACGCGGAGCTTCGTCAAGCTGATCGACGTGGGACGTCAGGTCGTCGTGAACCGAATGCAAGGCTACCTGTCGGCGCGGCTGATCTTCTTCCTGATGAACATTCACAACGGGCGTCGCAAGATCTGGCTGACGCGCCACGGTGAATGTCAGTTCAATGTCGAAGGTCGCATCGGTGGAGATAGCTCGCTTACCGACCAGGGCGTTGAATACGCGCGGTCGCTGAGGCGCTTTGTGGCAGCCGAGCGCGGCAATGCACGGGTCAGCGTCTGGACGAGCACGCTCAAGCGCACGCTGGAGACCGCCGCTGTGCTGGATGAGCGAGCGGTACCCTGGAGGTCACTCGACGAGCTGTATGCCGGGCAGTTCGACGGCCTGACTTTCGATGAATTTGAGGCACGATGGCCAGGCGAAGCGGATGCCCGGAAGCGCGACAAGTTTAGGTATCGGTACCCGCGGGGCGAGTCGTACGCGGATGTCATCCAAAGGCTCGAGCCGGTGATCGTCGAACTCGAGCGGCAACGTGACCCCGTGCTCGTGATCGCTCATCAGGCGGTCTTGCGCGCACTCTACGGTTATCTGCGAGGTAAACCACAGGAAGAGTGCCCCCGGTTGTCGATCCCCCTGCACACCGTGATCGCGCTCACGCCTACCGCCTACGGGTACGATGAAAGCCGCTTCGGTCTCAAACCGATCCTTGAACGAGCGCCGCTGAGCATGGTGTAGCGACGATTCAGTGGCGAGAGCTCGAGAGCCTATGTAGGGAATGGTGCGCGAGGTGGACCTTGCTACAGCGTTGCAAAACTGGGCTACACTGCTGGCATGGCTTCAAAATCAGCGTGCTTGAGCGACTCGGTGAGTCGCCGTGTTGTTTCGTGGCTCGCCCCGCTGGCGGCCACGATCGTCCTGACCTCCGGCTGCATCTTCTCATCGGATGACGCCGAGGCCGGCGGGTCCGGGGGTGGAACGAACAGCGCTGGCGGGACGACTGGCGAAGGCCCGACGGGACCTTGCTACGGATATTACTGTGTCGATTGCGGGACAGGCGAGGTGGTCGCGGCGATCTGCGAGGAAGGCAAGTTCTGTCCCGACGGATACGAGCAGGAATGCGGCGCGGGCGGGGGAAGCCAGGGCGGCACCGGCGGCAGCGGCGGTGCCGGTGGCCAAGGGGCGCAAGGTGGCGCCGGCGCGATGGGCGGTACTGGCGCAGCTGGCGGAGCCGGCGGCTCGCCGGGGGGCGCCGGTGGCTCGACGGCCGGGAGCGGAGGCGTCGCTGGAAGCGGCGCCCAGGGCGGGACGGGCGGCACGGCCGGAACCGGCGGGACGATGGGCGGTTCCGGTGGTGGCGGTGGCTCCCCCGGTGGTGCCGGGGGCACCGGCGGTACCGGGGGTACGGCCGGATCGAGCGGGGCGGGGGGCGCTGGTGGCGCCTCAGGAGGTTCGGGAGGCTCGAGTTCTTAGAAGCGGGGTCGCGGACGAGACCGAACCGAGCTGATGGCTTTTTTCAGGTCCTTGCTACCGTGCAGGCACGCGTAGCAGTCGTCATCGCCGTCGTTGCAGCGTGTCTTCCTCGTAAGGCGGCCCAGCAGCAAGAGTGACCGGGAGTCGCCGTGCTCGATAGCGCGAGTGACGACTTTCTCCATGGCAGGGCACTCGGCGGTGTCGCGCAGGTCGAGCGCAACTTTGAGGGCTTCGGACGCGCGGGCGCGAACCGCGTCACTCATGACGAGTGCCTCGGCCAAGATAGTCGTTTCGTTGCGTCCGCGCGTGCCGACCCACGTCTGATAAATCGCGTCGGCGCTCTCAGCGCTCTTCATCTTGGCCAGCAGCTGCAGCGCGACGACGGCGGTGTCGCGGTCCTTGGTGGCCTTCACCAGCTGGGCGAGCGTAGCGCGGTCGGTTTCCAACGCTGGTTTGGCGGCGACGCGCTTTTCCAGTTCGCGCAGCTCGGTCACCTTCTTGGCGGCACGGGCGTGGGCGATGCGAAGGTTCGTTGCAATACTGCGTGACTTAAGCGGCGTCTTTTCAAGCTCAGCGAGTTCGGCGGCGCCGGGCGCGCTCGTCGTGGGGGCCGCGACCGGCTTCGGCGCTGACGACGTTGCTGCTACGGATGCCGAGGGCGGTGTCCGCGGCGCCGGCGTGGAAGATACCGCCGCGGATGCTGACGGTTTTGGTCGCGGTGGCTGCGCGCGTCCGGCGATCAATGCCACCAGAACGGTCGCGAACAGGGCCGTACCGAACGTCAGGAGCCCGATCGGTGCCCAAGCCGGAACGAGGTGTTGTCCGAGGCGCACGTCAGTCGTCAGCAGGTCCTTAGGCGAAATACCCCCCGCCGTGGAGGCTGACGCCGCCGGTCGGGAGGCTTCCGCGGCGACGGGCTTGGGCGCCAACTGAGCGAGCGCCAAGATCCCCGTGGACTCGCCGGGATCGCCGGCGGGCTTCAGCTTGGGTTTGGTGCGCGGCGGTGGTGGCGGCGGGGGATCCGCTGGAGCGCGGGCGCAGCTGGAGGCGGCGCAGCTGGAGGCGGACGTTCCAGCGTCGCGACTGGGACGCTGGACGTGGGGGCCGGTGGCTTGTGCGCTGACACAGCGGCGCTCTGCGCTGGCGGCGGCACGCTGGGAGGCGCGACCGAACTCGGTGGGGGCAACGGCAGTCCGCTCGGCGGCGGCGGCCGTCGTGAGGGCGGTGGGGGTCGGCGCCCCGACCCTCCGCCCGGAGGCGGCGGTGGTGGCTTGTGCCGACCGGTCGGGGGTGGCGGCGCCGCGATGCCCATAAGCGTCCGTTTGTTTGGAGGATTTGCCGGTGGTTGCGGCTCTCCCCACTCGCTGTCTACCATCGATGTTCGCACCGGACTCGATGGGGGCGGGGGCTTGCGTTTGTTGTCCACCGAGTAAAACGGTACCACGACCGCTCAATGTCAGGTCAAACCCCCACACGAAGATATTCTCCGGTCGAAATTTTGGGGGGACAAAACACGATTCTCGCGTACAACGGCGGCGAATTGAACATCCCGTCCCGGAACGGGGTGGTGGGAGACGGACGTGTCGAACGACGAAGCTGAACCGCCGAAGCCGGCGAAGCCTATGCCTAAAAAGACGCTTTTGGGTCTGCCGCGAGTTGCGCCGGCCCCGCCGCGACCGGCAGTTCCGCGCCCGTTGGGATCGGAGCCCGCCGTGCCTCCGAATACCGCGCCGCTTAACGCAAAACCGGAGCCAGAGCCGGCCGCAGCCGAACCGGACAGCGCTTCATCCTTGCTCGCGGGTTTGCCGGTGTCGCCGGTCCAACCCGCGACGCCCAAACCCGTGCCGTCCGAGGAGCCGGTTGAACTTGAGCCCGACGCGTTGGAGTCCGAAGTCGCGGCCGCCCCGCCACCCATCGCGGCGCCGTCTGCGGGCCCCGCGGATGTGCCACCGCCGCCCCCGGGCATGGTGGCGCCAGAAGCTTCGGCGCCTGCTGTACCCGCCGCCGCGCCTGCTGTACCCGCCGCCGCGCCTGCTGTACCCGCCGCGGTTCCCACGCCGCCCAATGCGATCGTGCCTGTGGCTAGCGATCCCGAGCACGAAGCGCCTACTCAACTGATGGATGCAGTGGAGAAGCCGCTGGATGTGGCGGCCAAACTGGGCGCGGTCGACCCCATCGTGCCGGTTGCCACCAACGCGGAAAACGACGCTCCAACGCAATTGCGGCCGGTACTGGACCAAGGTGAGGACATTGCGGCCGGCGACAAGACACCGCTGCCGTCGTGGAGTGCCGATCTCGATCAAGAACTCAAACGCGAGCTCGACGCTCAGGCGAACCCCCGCCTGCCACCACCGCCGCAGATGCCGTCAGACGGGTCGTTCCATCCGCCTGCACGCAGTTCAAACACCGGTCTGTTCGTAGCGTTGGGAATCGTGGGACTGCTGGTCGTCGGTGTGGTGGCGATCGGAGGTGCGATGATGTACTTCCAAACCGACGAGGGCGACGCACCCACGCCGACGGCGGCTTCGGCGGCGCCAGCGACCGTCGCGAAGGCCAAAGCTCCGTTCGCGTGCAAATCGACGGTCGAAGCGAAGCAGTTGGCCACCAACGTGGCGCCACGCGTGCCGGTATTCGTAACATGGAGTCCGCACGCGGAGCGGTTTGCGGTCGGCTACTCATCGAGCGAGCACGAGGCCCTCGGCATGAAGCTATCGGGGGATCTGTCCGCCGCGAGCGGTTTTTCGAGTAAAGGCAAAGACGCTGTCGATGCCGTCATGCCGCTCAACGCTGGCGCCCTCAGCTTCGCTGTCACGCGACAAGGTGCCGGACTAACCCGCGGCCGCCACCTCGATGGCGAACCGACCGTGCAGGTGGGCTTCGCCAAGCAGCGGCTAGCCAGATCGTCGTCCGGCAAGGTCACGCCACTGTGGCCGGACACGGATGTGTCGAAACCGACATTGCCGCGCACCGGTCTGGTCGGTGAGTCGCACGCCGTCGTGTTTCGATCCGGCGGACTCACCGGAGATGTTCTTTTCGGCTGGTTGAGCAAGGATGGTAGTCGCAAGTCGGATCCCGTGAAGCTCGACGTTGGTGCGCCGCAGAGAGGCACACCCACGCTGGCAGCGGGCGACGACTCGGCGCTCATCGCGCTGGCCGCCCGCGAACCGGACGCCGATTGGGGCGTCCGCCTGTCGACAGCTAAGGCGGGCGGCGCGCCCCGCAGCGCGAAGCAATTCGAGGTTCCTTCGGGCGGCCCCGGTGGCAACGTCATCGCGCCGTCGGCAGTGGCTCTGCCGGACGGCCGCTGGCTACTGCAGTGGACCGAGGGCGCTTCGGGTGCTCAACAGGTGCGAGCACAGCTGCTCGACTCCTCGCTGGCGCCTGTCGGCGAGGCCCTGACGGTTTCCAGGGAGGGCAAGAGTTCGGGCCAAGGGGCGATCGCCTACGCTGGCGGACGGGTCGTCAGTCTGTTTCTGGTCAAAGAAGCCGCGAGCTACGATCTGTGGGGAGCTGGGCTGGCCTGCGAGTGACAAACCGCCAGGTGGCGGTTTGCTTCGTCGCCGCGTACGCCGCTGCGATGGGATGCTCATCCAAAACGGTAGCTCCCCAAAGGACGCCGGCCGTTGCCACACCCTCGCCTGCCGGCGTGTCCGCCGCGCCCGCGCTAGCGTCCGCGCCGTCCCCATCGACTAGCGTTCGTCAGCCAGCCGTCCGTGCTGCACCAAAATTTACTACGGAACAATTACGATGGGCCAGGGTGGCAAGCGTCGAAGCGCAACCTCTTGCAGAACCTCGCGTTTGGGCGCTGAAGGCTCGTACCGTCTTAGTGGCTGGACGGCATGTGCTAGAGCTAGGCGAGCGTGAGGCCAAGGCGACCAAACGCTTCGTTCACGGCCTGCCCGGCACGCGCAAACGCCATGACTGGGCGATAGCCGGCATGTTCGGCGAGTGGGAGTCGAGCGCTTGGATTCACCTCGTTTTCAGCGACGGGACACACACCAGCTCGTCGCTCTTTCGTTGGCGCGGCTGGTGGGTTCGAATCCTCGGTCCAGGCGACGCTGGTGCCGGCACTCCGTATGTTGACCGCCGTCTCGATATCGTTGGGACGTGGCCAGACGGGGGAGTGTTGGGCGCCTATACTCAGGATGCGGCGACGGCCGAATGGGTCGACGGTTACGGAGTGATGGGTGCGCACTTCGGGCCGGTTCATCCGGCCAAGCTTCACCTCGGTTCGCAAACGTGCTCTTCGGGGTACCGCGCCGGAGAGCTTGCGTTACAGGGCAAGCGCCTCGTGGGGATCGGACAAGCCTGCGGCTCGAGTGGCGACGCGATTCTCCGGCTTGAGCCGGGCGACAGCAAGGCAGGTCTGACGGCGCTGCCTAAGCTTCAAGGACGCGAACTGAGTCCAACTACGATGGACGTGGACGACAGGATCGTCACCGTCGTGGGCAAGGTCGCTGGAGGCGCAGAGCACCGTGGATTCATCGCTGAGTTCATAGGGGACGACGTACGAGTTGTGGAGACTCCGGTTAAGGATCCGCTGGATGTGCTTCACGCGACGGATGCAACCTGGATCGTGGAGCGCGACGCCCTGTGGCGCGTCGCACCTAGCGGAACGGTTCGCTACTCGGCGGGGCCGCTCAAGCTGAGGCGGCTTGTACGCGGCCACGACCGTACTCGGTGGCTGGAAGCCACCGACGCGGACGGCGTCGTGATATTGCGCGCCCCAGCGGCCTGATGAGTGCTGTAGAGTTGGCACCGTGACCCGCCCGCATCTGCCTAGTGGCCTCGTGTTATCGGGTGGCGGGATGCGGGGTGCCTACGAGGTCGGTGTCGTGCGCGGGCTCGTCGAAGCCCTCGGTCTTACGCGTGATAGCCCCGCACCATTCGCCATCTTCGCCGGTACGTCGGTCGGCGCGATCAATGCGGCGTATTTCGCCGCGAACGCTGAACGCGGAGACCTGGACGTAGACGGCTTGTGCGCGGTGTGGCGGCGACTTCGGTTGGAGACTCATCTTCGAATCGATCCGATCGGATTGCTAGCCGCGCGCAAACAGACCGCCGAGGGTTCCAACAACCTCGGGCGCTCGCTGTTAAATGCTCGGCCGCTTGAAGTCCTGATCGGGCGCGCCATTCGCTGGAAGAAGCTGCGGCGGAATATCGACGCAGGCCATGCGCGTGCGCTGCTAGTGGCGGCGCTGGACGTAGCGACGGGACGCACCACGATCTTCACGGATATGGCTCCGGATGCTCAGTTTCGGCCATCGCTGGACCCTCGGCGGGTGGCGGTTCAAGAGCACATCACCGGTGAGCATATCTTGGCATCGGCGGCGATCCCGATGATGTTTCCCGCTCGCAGGGTCGGCTCGTCGTTCTATTGTGACGGAGGCTTGCGCTTCAATACGCCGATCGCGCCGGCCATCCGCGCCGGTGCCGAGCGGCTTGTGGTGATCACCCTTCACGGCGCTGCCGAGCGTGCGAAGCCGGTGCAGCTAGATGTGTATCCGAGTTTGGCATTTCTGGCAGGCAAAGTGCTGAACGCGCTGCTGCTCGATCCGGTTGTCTACGATCTGCAGGTCCTCGAGCGGCTCAATCAATTGGTCGGCATTCTAGAGGAAACCGTGCCTGCCGAATCGATGGCCAACATCGACCGGGTGCTCACGAAGGTGCGCGGCGCGCCCTACCGACGGCTGGACACGCTGATCTTCACCCCGTCGCAGGACATCGGCGAACTGGCAGCGAAACACATCACAGATCATCTCGCATCGTACGAGGTCACTCGCCTTGCGCGGTGGTTGCTCAAGACCTCCGCGCGTGGCGGCGCCGATTGGGCAGCCTATCTATTGTTCGATGGGCGATTCGCGAAGCAGCTTATCGAACTGGGCCGCCGTGATGCCTTGGCGCGGCGCGAGGAGATCGTAAGCTTCTTCTCGAATGACCGCCGCACCGACTCGCCCCACCGCGTCTGAAAAGACCGTCGCGGTAGGTCAGCTAGCAGTCACTGCGCCCGGCGGGGCTTCGGTCTTCGAAGCAGTAACGCTAGACTTGCGCGCCGGAAGGGTCGTCGCGCTATTCGGTCCGTCGGGCGCTGGCAAGAGCACCTTGGTCAGAGCGTTGGTCGAGCCCGAGAGACTGCGGGCCCAGGGGTTTCACGTGGAATGTGCTGAACGGCGCCGCGGCGACGTGGCGTTCGTTCCCCAGTTCGCTGCGCTGCTCGACCACCTGGACGTGCGACAAAACATCGAGCTCGCGGGTACCGCGGTCGACGCCGATCGATGGCTAGACGCTCTCGGTCTCCGCGGCGTCGCCGAGACGGGTCGGCGGGTAACGGCACTGAGCGGCGGTCAGGCTCGGCGGGTGGCGCTGGCGCGGGCGCTTGCGACCGGGCGTCCGACGTTGATCCTTGACGAGCCGTCTAGCGGTCTGGATCTCGATGCAGCAGAGCGGCTCGCCGCGGTGCTGAGTGAACAGGCTAGCGAGCGGGGCGTGGCAATCCTCGTGGTAACCCACGATCCGGTGTTCGCCGCAGATGTGGCGGACGAATTCCTGTTCATGGCACCCTTTCAGTCGGGGTTACGTTCGTTGGGCGAGCCTCCGGCCGACCGAACCGAGCGGCGAGCGTGGGCAACAACCCGACTTGAGACCATGCTCCGGGAAGCGGACTCTGCCACGCAGCCGGCGGCTATCCGGCGTTCGGGCTTTCAGGCGGCCTCCTCAGTTCGGGTGCTGGGACGCGCGCTCTGGCGAACGGTTTGGCCTTACCGGGCACGAGACGCATTTCGCGTCTGGTTTCATGTGATCAAACGGTCACTGGCCAGGCCGCTAGCTTTTTACGGCGTGGTTGGCGCATTGTTAGGTTTTACCATATTGTACATCGTTGCCCGGATCAGCGCGGATGTCCCGGTGCGGACGATGCTCCGCCTAGTTGGCGGGACATACATCCTCGCGCTGGCTCCGCCGCTTTCCGCTGTGTTATTCGCAGCGACTAGCGGCAGCGCGGTTAGCGCGTGGCTGGGTGGGTTGGAACTCGGTCAGCAGACTACGGCGTTGCGAGGCGCGGGGGTCGCCCCGAGTGATTATTTCTGGCCGGGAAGCTGGTGGGGTCTCGTCGTGGCCTACGCGGTGTCGACGGCGGTGCTTACGCTCGCGATGGTGGCCGGCGGCGCGGTCATGTTTTGGTTGTACGATGCGCCCAACGCTTGGTCGGTGCTGACGTCTGACGTGCTCGACCCGGCGCCGGAGCGTCTGCCGTATCGCGCCCGGGCCGCGTGGCTCGTGGCGGCCTATGGATTGAGCATAGCCACGCTCGTGGTCGCTCGGTCGACGGGCGAGCGAGCCACCGCGGCGGAGGTGACCAACGCCATGACTTCGGTAGTGATCCGCTGCACGCTCTTGGTTGTCGTGGTCGAACTCCTCTCGGTGTTGCTGCTGTTTCGAGTGACGGGGCAGTAGCGTGATCGATCGCGACTGGGCAAGTGCAGGGGTTGCGGCGGGCGCCTTAGCGATTGGACTTGGGGTCGGTTTGGTGACGACTCGGGACGCGCCGGACTTGAGCGTGTCGGCTCCGAGCGCA
>JAUIKB010000090.1 GCA_030430975.1 Polyangia bacterium | reverse complement strand
GGTCGGCTTCGATAGCGACTGGCCGCCCATGCCGTAGCCGGTATCGGCTTGGGCAGTGAGCCGCGCGTCTTGCTCGGTCGTCTGCATGTACGGCCCACAAAAAATCTGGAACCCGAGCACCGACTTCGTTTGATAGTCGACACGAACGACGCTGGAGCACGCCACGACCCCCGACGTTTCCTTCGAGATCGCCTCGCTGAGCTTTTCACACTCCGACGTGGTCCCACCGCTGCCGGCCATCCCGCCGCTGCCGGCCATCCCACCGGTGCTTGAGCCACCGCTGCTCGACCCTGCGCTGCCGCCGGTCCCCGAGCCCGCGCTACCGCCCGACGTCGATCCAGCGCTCGCCCCGCTGCCGGACGATCCAGCGCTGCCGCCATCGCCCGAGCCGCCCGACGTCTCTTCGGTGTTGCCGCATGCGGCGACGAGCAGTGTCGCGACGGCGACCGCCGCCAAGCCGAGTCCTAACGATGTACGTGCCATATCCGTAGGCTACCCGAGGGTCCCTCGTGGCGCTCGCGATTACTTGAGCCAGCGCTCCCGCCACGCGGTCAGCGACTTCCCGTGCGCGGACTCGAGTGCAGCGATCAGGTCCGAAGTGCGCGCCACTCCCGTACCACGAGCGGCTTGAGTATACTCGCGGATGGCGGTCCAAAATGCCTTATCGCCAAGCCGATCTCGGGCGTCGAACAGAGCCAAAGCCCCCTTCGTATAGGCGAGCTTGTCCGTCACGTCGGCTTCGCTGGCGTCGTCCGGCAGGCTCAGCGGCCGGTCTTTTCCAGCCTGAATTGTTGCGTCGTAGCGCTTGCGCGCCAGGTCGCGCTCCCGGTCGTAGGCGTCTCGTCCATGGCGATGTTCCTTCCAGGCTGCCGTCATGAACACCGCAAACGCTTCGTTGAGCCAGAACTCGCCCCAGTTCGCCGCGCCGACCAGCCCGCCCCACCATTGGTGCGCCAGTTCGTGGGCGATGAGCCAGTCTTCGGTCGGCGTGGCCGGCCACGTCTTGAGATAGCGCTCGCTGATGAACGCCATGCCGGCTAATTCCTGCGCGACTTTCCCGGGTAGGAAGACATGCGCGTAGCTGCTGCCGGGATACGGGATGCCGGAAGCCTGTGCAAAGAACGCGACCATCTTTCGCGACTCTTTGGTCAGGCGCGTGTGTGCGGTGCGATCGAAGCGACCGGCCGTCACGAGACCCGGCTTGCCCGGGGAGCGCAGGGAGACGAACTTGCCGGCGGCGAAGCCGTACATATGCGGTGGGGTCGCGGTCTCAAGTGAAAACTCGCCGAGCTTTCCGTTTGGAACATCGGACGGCGCGATCGCAGACCACTCGGACGGCAGGTCGAGCTTCAGCTGCAGCGTCGCGCGGTCGCCCGGATGGAAGTGACAGGGCAGCCAGCGAGCCGAGTGATAGGCCGCGAAACGGATGTCCGCCGTGCCGCTGGTGGCGTCAGCGCGAGGCACGTACTCGATGCGAACCGTGGGTCGAGGTGGCAGTTCGTTTGGAAGTCGAACGAGCAGTTTGTTAGCCGTATGGGAATATTCTAGCTCCGTCCCTGACAGCGTGATCCCCTCGATGCTCAAGGCGTCGGCGCGGAGCGTCAGGCTTCCGAGCGTCGTTTCCGGATCCCAAGTGATCGACGCGGCAGCTCGGGTGATGCGTGAACCGTCGAGGACCAGGTGGACGTCGTAATGCAGCACGTCGAGCAGTGGTTTGGGTTGGTTGGGCTTCGCGGCGGCCGGCTTCGTTGACGGCGCCGGCACCGTCGACAGCACGGGGCGTTTCGCCGCAGGACGTGGCGACGTCGAACTACAGCTGACCGCAAGCGCGACGGTGAGCACCCCCAAGCTCCGCCACGCGCTACCCATGCGGCACCCTAGCGGTGCAGATCGCGCCGAGCAACCGAGGCGGTTCACCCGGTCAGTTCGACTCTAGTTCGTACTCGCAGTGTTGCGTATCCGCGCGGCAACCGGCGAAACCGAGAGCGTTGCAATCGGTTCGCGTCACCGTGCCCGCAACGCATAGCTTGAGCTGATCGCCGGCCTGGCATGCGGAGGCATCGGTAGCCTCAGGGTGACACTCGCTGGCTAGTCCACAGAAGAAGCGTCCGCCGACTTGCTGGCACGTGAAGTCTTGACCGAAGGATGCGCAGGGTATGTCCAGCTGTTTTCCGCCGACGCAGGTCGTCAGGGTGTCGTTCATGCAAGCGGTGGCGAGTTCGAGCATGTTGAAACCGTCGCCGGCCGGTATGGCTCCATCGCACGCCTCGCCGGTGCCGACGCAGGCCGCGCCTTGGTCGGACTGCTGGCAATGCGCGCCGGCCGACGAGCAGTCGAGCCCGCGGTTCCATTTGCCTTGGCGGTTGCAGGTCCGCTGCGTGTCACCGTCGCAACGCGACGTACCAGCCTGGGCCGAGGAGCATGACGACACCGCGATCGGTCGACAGCCTTGACCGTCGACGCACGTTGCGTCCACGCGACCGCAATCCATGCGCAGGATCCGGTCGCCGGCTTGGTAGCTAACGACATCACCGCGGCAGGCGCGCGACTTCTCGTCGCTGTCGAAGGGCGCGGCTTCTAAACCGACGCACCGCTTCAGTCCCTTGCATTGCGTCGTTGTCAGAAGACACTCGGCAGCCTTCGCGTCGAAGAATGCTGGCGTCGCCGAGCGGCGATAGAGCGCCTTGGTCAGAAGTCCCTGCGGCGTGTCCGTGGGAGCGCAGGTCCCCGTCAGCGTGGCGCTGCGAGCCCAGCCAGCTGCGTCGAGAGTCGGGCGCGAGGCCGGCGGCGTGACGGTTGCGTCAGGCTTGGGCACGGCGGTGTTTGCCGAGTCGGGCTGGGGCGGGTTCGCATTCGGAGTCGAGCCACCGCAGGCGGCGGCTAGGGCGAGCAGCGTGGCGGGTAGGGTGCGAGAACCGCGTCGGACGCTAGGGCATCCGAGGGTTCGTGTGCGGTGAAGAAGACTGCGCATGGTGCCGTGCCGGTTATGGCGCCGTTGCTGGCGGCCCGGATCGGGCGTTGGCTGACGTCCACTGGCCACCCCCCGTGCAGGTGGCGCGCGCCTCGCTGTCGGACGTGATATCGCCGCCTTGGGCGGGCCCCTTGCGGCGGTACGAGAACGTGAGGATCTCTCCGCCGCCAGCGGTGGTCCGGAGGCAGGAGCCCCATACGCGCCGTAGGGGGCACGGCTCGCTTCCGACGACGCCTCCTAGCGCGCCACAGTTGGCGCTCTCGGCAGTAGCCACGCCGCTGTACTCGGTACAGCTCATGGGGCCGTCGCTGCTAGGCACAAACGGAGTCAGGCATCGCACCACCTTGCGTGCCGCGGTCGCGCTAGCCGACGCCGCCGCACCCGCGTCGGACGAATCGCCGCGCTTGCAGGCGAGCAGGCATACGAGCACCGAGGCGGCTCCGGCCCCTAGCGTGACACGCTTTCGAACCATCCTCCGAGCCTATCACCGGGAACGTTCGCGACGGCAGCGTTCAACTCTTCAAGACGATCGGAGCCAGCAACCGCGCGATCACGCCAGCGCCGATCGGTAACACCAGGCTAGCGAGCACCCTCAACAACATCAGCCGCCAGCCGTAGAAGCCGATCTCCAGCGGAACCCGCAGCATCGACAGCACCGCGAGGGAAGTCAGATACGTCACCAGCACGCCAGCGCCGACGCCCGCCTTTGCGAGCCCGGCGGCCAGCGGCATGCCGATGATCGAGCCGCCCGGCGTCAGTACGCCGGCCAGCCACGCAATACCGAGACCCTTCCAACCGGAGGCATCCGTGAGCCAGCGCTCGACCATGTCCGGTGGCAACAGCGCATCGACCAGACCCATCAGTAGGAACGCGATCGCCAAGATTGGAATGAACTGTAGGAACTGCGATCCGGCGGTTGTCACGCCGCGCGTGAGCGTACCGTCGCCGCGATTGAGCGCCAGGCCGGCGAGCACGACGACCACCACCGCCAGGCCGAGTAAGGTCGACTTCATAGTGGCTCCGTTGCTGCGGCTGCGGCTGCGACGGGCGCCGAATCGGTGTCGTCGTCCAGCAGTTCGACCCACCCGCCGTCGCCGTCGACGCGTATCCGTTGTCCGGTGGCAATCCGCGTCGTCGCGTCCGGAACGCAAACGACCGCCGGGATGCCGTACTCGCGCGCGACGACGGAGCCGTGGGTCATCAGGCCTCCGACCTCCATGACCAAAGCCGAGGCGTTGATGAACAGCGGTGTCCAACCGGGATCCGTGAACGGTGCGACCAGGATCTCGCCCTTGTGCAGCACGTCGCGGGTCGGATCGCGAACCACCCGCGCGATGCCTTCGACCACGCCGGACGATGCAGCGGTCCCGGCGATGGCGCCGCCCGGGGCATCGCCCGTATGCGACACGCGCGGGATCTCACCGTCGCCGGACATCAGCCGCGGAGGCGATAGCGTCTGATAGCGGGCGTGCGCCGCCCGCCGCTCCTCGACCATGGCTCTAGGATCGAGGTTGCCGGCGAGGGCGGCTTCAATCTCTCTCCATTCGAGAAACCAGACATCCTGAGCGTCCGAGAGCTTGCCGTCGTTCGTCAACGTGGCGCCGGTTTCGAGCAGCAGCTGGCGTAAAGCGTAGCCGATCTTGACGATGGCTAGCTTGGGGTGCTCGCGCATCGGCATCAGGTTGCGGTGGACGCGGATCAGTCGCTTGACGATCCGGCGCTGGATCGGCCCGCTCGCCGCATCGATCAGGCGCGCCGCCGCGGCCTCTCCTTCGGCTTCGAACTGTGCGTGCTTTTCTCGATGCGAGCCAGGGTCGCTGTGCGCGAGGTTGCCGGCGATGACCGTCAGCAGCGAAGACGGATCATCGCGCCAGCGTGGCCGCGACCAGTCGATCTCGGACGGCGCGCGAAATCCCCAATCGTCCAAGAACGTGTCGAGCGCCGCCGAGAACCCTGCGGCGCCCTCGGCGTCTTGCCATGGTTCCCGCGCGACGAGCGCCGTCGCGACGTCTGGCGCCGCACGCGCTGCGTCGGCGAGATCGCCGACGGCGAGGTCCATCTCGACGGTGACGTTGCCCGTCAAGCCCCGCCCCAGAGCGTCGACGTCTCGCTGATGCTCCGGCAGCTGTCGTTTCAGCAGGATCGCCGCTGCGACCCCCGCCAGCACGATAGGAGGCAGCTCGATGAGGTCGGTGAACGCGGTGCCGATCGTGCGCCAAGCACGGGCAAGGCGCTCTTCGGGCTGTCCGGGGGCGAGGATCTCGGCGCAGCGACGTTCCACCATCTCGGCCATCCAGCGGTTGCGCTCCGCCAGTACTTCCTCGGGCGGGCGGATCCACAGGTGGCGCTGCATTGACGCAACGACCGGCGCGAAGCGCAGCATCGACGTCGAGCGCACGCGAGAACCCTTCGCGAACTCCGGTCGCGCCACCAGCGCCTCCAGCGCGCCCAGCGCGAGTTCGTCGATGCCCCCCAAACCTTTTCGCAAGACCCGGCCGAGCATCGGATGGCGGACGGCTGGACCCATATCGATGAACAGTCTTCCGGCAGCCGGCGCCATCCACGGCGACAGCATCGGTTCGTCCAGCCGCTTCGGGTCGCGACCGAACGGCAACAGCAGCCGCCAAATGTCGCACACCAGCGGCGGCATGGCGTCGGTCATGACTTGAAAGTGATTGAAGCAGAACCACAAACGACCGGCGGAGCGTTTGCCACCTGGCAACGGGTACAGCGACGTGATGGGTCGGGCCTGAACGATCTTGAGCCCGTTGTCGTCGAAGCACCACTCGATGTCTTGTGGCGTTCCCTGAGCCGACTCGATGCGGTCACCGACGACGCGCAGTTCCGTCAAGTCGCTGTCGCGCAGAACTCGTGCTGCCGCTTGCTCAGCGTTCAGCGTCTGTTCCTCCGTACCGCCACCGTCGATCGAGCGCACAGCGTGCCGCTTGTCGCCGACGCGGACCTCGAGCAACGTGCCGGTTTCGCGGTCGATTCGATACAGATCCGCGGAAACGGTCCCGGAGACCAGCGCCTCGCCCAATCCGAAACCCGCGTCGATCGCCATGACGCCGCGATGGCCGGTGATCGGATCGGCGGTGAACAAGATGCCGGACGCGCGCGGTTGCACCATGCGCTGTACGACGACGCACACCGCGACGTCTGCGTGGGGAATGTCCTGCTGGAGCCGATACAGGATCGCTCGATCCGTGAACAACGAAGCCCAGCAGGCGCGCACGCGGTCGACGACCGCATCGGCTCCAACGATGTTCAAGTACGTGTCCTGCTGACCGGCAAAGCTAGCGTCCGGCAGGTCTTCCGCTGTGGCGCTGGATCGAACGGCCCAAGGCTGCTGCGGTGTCGCTTCGCTGAGCGCCTGGCGGATCGCTGTGTCGATAGTCGGCGCCACGGCGCGTCCCGTCAGATGCTCACGGAGCTTTGCACCAAGGCGTCGCGCCTGATCGAGGTCGCCGGGTTCAACGGCCGCAAGTTCTTTTAACAGGGTGGCAAAAAGCGTATCGTCCTGTGTCCACTGGCGCCAGGCGTCGGTAGTGACACAGAAGCCGCCAGGCACGGGCAAGTCCAGGCGTGTGAGGACGCCTAGGTTGGCCCCCTTTCCGCCGACCAGGGGTGCGTGCAGCGGTTGGATGTCGTTCAGCGACAAGATCAGCGTTGCGTCCATCCGAACACTTTGATAGCGATTACTATCAAAGTGCAAGCATCTTCCGAGAGTCCTGGCGAAACGTCGAAATCGGCGGTGATCGACGCGGCGCGCGCCCTCAAACGGCGCGGCGATAAGATCACGGTCGCCAGCGTCGCCCGACAGGCCGGCATCTCGCGAGCGGCGCTGTACAAGCTGTATCCGAGTCGCGCGGCGCTACATCGCGGCCTGGCCGAGGCGGGTCTGCAGGCGATCGGCGTGCGGGAACGGCTGTTGGATGCGTGCAGCGCCGTGCTGCGCGAGCTCCGCCCATCAGAGCTCACGTTGGCGCAGGTGGCTGAGGCGGCGAACGTCGGTGAGGCAACGCTGTACCGTCAGTTCGGCGACCGGGACGGGCTGCTCAGGGCGTGGGCGGCGGAGCGCAGTCCGCGTCGACTCGCAGCCGAACTCGACTCGCTCAGCGGTGAGAACCTGGCCGAAGACGTTGCACGCATCCTGGCGCACGGCATTGAATTTCTGCGTACGTATCCGGGCATGTTGGAGCTGATGCGTGACTCCAGCAACGAGCCGCTGTGGTCGGTGCCTGGTGGTCCGGGAACGTCGCGGGAGGCGCTCTTGAAGTACCTGAAGCGCCAGCGGCGTGCGGGCCGCTTGCCCGGCGTCGACGTGAATCGCCTCTTATCGGTGCTGCTCGGATCGGTTATCGGTTTCGCCCTGCATCCCCCCGACGACGGGACGCCTGAGGAGCACGCTCGGTACGTTGTGGGCCTAGTGCTCTCTGGGCCTACGCCGGAGACTCCGACGGCAGCCCGTGCGCTTTGAACAGAGCTGCGACGGCAGCGTTTGCCGGTGGCTCGCGGCGTGTGATCGCGTACACGCGCACCTCGACGTCTTCTGCGACGCCGACGACCTCGACGTCGTACTGGCGCGCCACTTCGTCGCTCACGCTGGACGGCATCACGAACACACCTCGGCCCTCTTGGCCGAAGGCTTTGATCAGGCCGCTGTCTTCTATCTCGGCTGCGATGTGCGGGTGGATGCCAGCGCTCATCATCCAGCCTTCGAGCTCGCGTCGAAGGCGGGTCGTAGGCATCGGCAACAGGAACGGAGCACCGTCCAGCAGTGTTGGGAAACGGCCCTTCAGTCTTAGAGACCGATGCGCGAAGAACGCCACCGATGATTTAGTCGCGATATGAGACTGCAGGCTTTCCCCGGTGGACTGATACGCGGGAGAGTCGGTGAGGACGATATCTAGCTGACGGGCACGCAGCTGATCGAAGAGGTTCTCACGCTCGTTTTCGATGCACCTAAGCTGCAGCGCGGCGCCTAAGGCATCCATGATGGGCGAGAGTGTTTGTCTAACGACCAACTTGGCGAGGACCGAGTCGATGCCGATTCGTCCCACGACGGTACGCCCGGTTCGGCGTCCCTCGGCCGCGTCCAGAAGCGCCGATCCGACGCCGAATATCTGCGCGGCATAGCCGTAGATCATCCGACCGTCGTCGGTGAGATGCAGTCGTCGCCCTCGCCGTTCGAAGAGCGAGAGCTGCAGCTGGTCCTCCAGCTTGTGAATCTGTTCGCTCACCGTCGGATGCGACACGCCGAGGCGCTTCGAGGCTGGGACGATGCCTTCTTCTTCGACGACGGCCGCGAAGCAGCGCAAATGATGATAGTTCAGATACATGTAGGTTTTCCCGACACGCCTGTCTGTTTTTGGTTATTGCCCGACATTAACAGGTCCTTACGTTCCTAATAAGGCTGGTTCTTAAGAAACAGTGGAGGACTGCACGTGAAAATTTCGGTGGCTGCGGGTGACGGTATCGGAAACGAGATCATGACCTCCGTGCTCACGATCCTGGCGGCGACGTCAGCGCCTCTTGAGTACAACATGGTAAAAATGGGCAAGCTGGTCGCCCTCGCCGGAGAGCCGACGGGCATCAGCGGTGAGGCGCGCCGGTCGGTGGAGTCGACCGGCGTGTTGCTCAAAGGGCCTGTCGAAACGCCGGTGGGACCGGAGTTCAAGAGCCTGAACGTCACGGCTCGCAAACTCTGGGGTACGTTCGCCAATAAGCGGGTCTTTCGGACGCTCCCCGGTGTACCGAGCGTGGCGGCTGGTCGGCAGCTCGACCTGACGATCGTTCGCGAGAACATCGAAGACACGTACGGCGCGATCGAGCACATGCAGACGCATGACGTGGCTCAGTGTCGGCGACTGATCACCCGGCCGGGCTGCCAGCAGTTGCACGAATATGTCTTCGAGATGGCGGCGCGTAAGGGCGCGGGGCGCGTCACCTGCGGACACAAGGCCAGCGTCATGAAGCTCACCGACGGAATGTTCCTTGAGACGTTCTACGAGGTCGCTCGGAAGTTTCCGACGATACAGGCCGACGATGTCCTGACGGACGAACTCGCGATGCGGCTCGTCCTGGATGCTGGTGAGTTTGACGTGATCGTCCTGCCGAATCTTCAGGGGGATATCTTGACGGATATGACTGCGGGTCTGGTCGGTGGACTGGCATATTCACCGTCGGCCAACATCGGCGATGGCATCTGCATATTTGAACCGGCTCACGGCGCGGCACCACAGATCGCCGGCAAGGACCTGGCCAACCCGACCGCGCTGTTGCTCAGCGCCACGATGATGTTGCGGCATCTAGGCCTGGTGGCGCACGCATCGGCGATCGAGATCGCGCTGAACCACACCCTGCTCAAGATGCATCAGCGCCGGGACCTGATGGAACCGATTCCGATCTTTCGGACGTCGCGCTTTACCGAGCTGATGCTCGAGGACCTCGCTCGGCTGCACGTGCCTGAGGTGCGCAACTGGACGGTAGAGACAGCGCCGCGACCGGAGCCGGTGATGAAGATGACGGAGTCGACTCAGCGTACTGCGTTGCGCGGCATCGACGTGTTCGTTCAGTTCGACTCAAGCCCTGCGCGACTGGTCGAGAAGCTGGAGCAGCTCGACTTACCGCTGCCTCTCACCATGGTGTCAAACCGAGGGACGCAAGTATGGCCGACCGGGTCAGCGCACACCGACTGCGTGAATCACTACCGCCTGCGGTTCGCTTCTGACGGGACGGTCGAACAGGCTCAGCTGCTGTCCGTGCTGAGTCTGCTCGGCGACAACTTCTCGCTGTGCGGCTCCGAGTGGTTGCGCGATTTCGACGGCCAACCCGCCTACTCTCGAGCTCAGAGTGGCGACAGCGTCAGCGCTGCCGCGCAGTCGGCGGGTCACTCGCAAACCTCAGTTCACCCCAGGAGGCATCCATGAAATCCTTCAAAGCACGCATCTTGAGTCTAGCGCCAGTGCTCGCGATCGGGTTGTCGCTCGGGTGCGCAACGCAGTCTCAGGTCGGGGACCCGGCGACGCCGCGTGAAGACGGGCAGCGATTAGCCGTTCCCGATCGCGATGGCTCGTTCGGAAATCAGACCTGGCACCCGCAGCTGGTCATGTACGCCAGCGAAACCGACAATCCGCAGCGGTCCCGGGAGACGCAGGTGCGTTCCGAGGTAGCTCGCTGATCGACTAGGCGTCCGCGCGAACCGCGACCGAAGGGTACGCACGCCCCGACTGTGCGCAGCGTGTTGACGCGCTCGTCGTGACCACGCTTGCCGCGCCATTACATCGGAGACATCGTCTCGCACCCGATGTCTGAGTCTCAAAGCAAAAGCAAAAGGAAGCTGGAAGCGCTGTTCGTGCTCCGCGACAAGTGGGCATTCGGCGGCGGGCTGTTCACCATCGTGCTCGCCGTGGGCATGAAATTCCTGGTAGGAAAAATATACAGCAGCCACGAAGCCAGGGTTCTGCTAAACGCGCTGATCGATCCGTCGCTGTATCTTGGCAGCGCGATGATCACGGGCAGCGGTACGATTCTAGCGCTGATGTTGACGATTTTGGGCTTGGCGCGGCGGGTCGAAAAAGGCTTCGATCGCGCGTTCTACAAGCAGGTTAAGCGCATCAGTACGCTCAGCACCGTGGCGTTGATCGGGTCGATCTTCACGATGCTCTGCATGACGGTGCCGCTCGACAAGGCCGACAACGTTCCCGCCGCCTGGTTCACCATCATCTACTACGCGCTCAGTACCGCGATGATTCTGTTGAGCGGGCTCCTGATTACGATCGCGCTCATGTTGATGAGCACCGTGTCGAGCATCATCACGGTGTTCGCGCCAGAGCCGGAAGACTAGGCACGTGAACTGCGGGGACGCGTAAACCAGTTCACCGGACGTCGACATCCTCAAGGCGAATCCGAATCCG
>JAUIKB010001139.1 GCA_030430975.1 Polyangia bacterium | reverse complement strand
CGCGTTTCAGTTCGGAGTTCTTACACGCGGCAAGCGCCGTCAGAAGCACGGCTAGACCGCCGATCGCCTGGACGGCAGCGACCTCGGTTCGACGTGATCGCCTCACAGAGACGGACACCCCAGCGGATTGTCACCCCCGAGGGCAACGCCCAGCACGTAGTCGGCGATCGACAACGCGAGGCCGGGCGCGCCGGCGGCCCCAGCGATCGCCTTAAGGCTGTTGCATGCGAACGCGTGCACCGACTTGCGCATGTTCTTGTCGAGGGACGTGGCGTCCAGCGTGGCGACGACGATCGCTGCGGTGCCGTACATGTTAGCGAGAACCTGACCGTAGAGTCCCACCAACGCCACCGTTCCGGCTGGTGCTCCGGGCACGGCTGCGGCTAAATTCAGGGTGGCAATCGCCATGTCGATCCGCGCTAGCTGCGCCTTGATCGCGGCGACTTGGGTTGTCTCGCCGCCGCCAGCGCCACGCTCGATCAGGCCGCGCAGCTCGCCTTCACGCGTCACGCCCCACATTGCCAGAGGACCGAGCGATTCCGGATAGAAGTTGTAGTCGCTATTGTTCGAGAATAGCTCTGCCCAGGCTTGGTCCTTCTCAGCGTCGCCGGTGTCGATGGCTGGCGCGTCGTAGCGATCGACACCGCCCAGCTTTTCTCCGTCGAGAAGCGATACCGTGCTCGCTTCGAACAGCGCGGCTTCGGCAATCGCGCTGCGTGCCGACAGTTCGAACGTTCGAGCAAAGTGCGCCCGCGCGTCGCCAACCATCGCGGAAACGAGCCGCGTTGTTGGCAACAAGTCGATCCGCGACACGACCTGATCGCTACCGATTTGCGGTGTGAACGTCATGAGCGTCATGCGCAGCCCATGCTCAAAGGTGATGCCCGTCGCGTCGTAGCTGTCGTGAAGTGAGCGATCGTGCAGAAACATCTCGAGCGGCAGGGTCGCGGCGCTCTTGCCGATCGCTTCGAACATCGAAGCTTCCGAAAGCGGCCCGTCCTGTTGATCGAGCGTGACCACCGGCTCAGCGGCGAGCCGGGCGGCGATCACGTCGTCGAGCCACTGGGAGGTCGTGGGGAAAGCGCCCTCGATACCGATCACCGTTCGTCCGAACAGAGCGCCCAGCAGGGCGTCACGTTCAGCGTCGCCGAACTGCGCTGGCGTTTCGGTGCCCACCTGTGGCGGTCCGGCGAGTCGACGGCGATGTACGGTCGAGTTGACCTCGATCTCCAGCAGCAGACCCATCAACTCGCCGATCGGCTTGGGATCGGTGGGCACCGCGTACGAGCCGCTGTCCTGATTGGCGGTGTCGCGCAGGGTGATCTCCACCGCGCGCGTCGCTGCGCCGTTGCGAGGCGCCACGTAGCTCAGCTCGTACGCGGCAACGACCGAGAGGTCGATGTTCGCCTTGAGTTGAGTCACCACGTTTTTGGCATCAGCCGGCGTCGCCGCGCTGGAGGTCACCACCGATCCACCCGAGAGGTCCGCTGCCTCTTGACCGGTCGGCTCGATCGTCGGCTTGACCGAGACGATGTGAATCTCCGGTCCGTCCGCCAGCAGCGTCTTTACGGACGCATCGCCCGTCAGCTCGCCGTCCGAGACAAACACGATCTGAGTCGCGGTGGTCCCGGCGGCGCGTAGCTCGATCAACTGCTCCCAGGTGTCGGTACCATACGGGTTGAGCTCGACCGCGGCGCCCGGGAACGCCAACTTCAGTTCGTCTCTCAGCGCCTCGATGTACGTGTTCGTTGTGATGTAGTCGAGCGGCATGCTGCCCGACGTATCCATGACGATCTGAATCCGCGGCGTACTCGAATTCGCTCGCAGCAGCGCAGCGCGCTCGTTTCCGTCTTCGGTGACGCGAAAGTCTGCGCCCGAGATGCCCGCCACGGGCTGTCCACCAGCGTCCCGCGCATCGATAGTGGCTCGTACGTTGGGGAACGCCTGGCTGTCGATGGATATCTTCAAGCTGGCCACTCGCGCCTTTGCCTGAGGATCGCTAGCGCCCGACGTGACCTTGAGCCCGTTGACGACAGCG
>JAUIKB010000089.1 GCA_030430975.1 Polyangia bacterium | reverse complement strand
ACTAGCGTACGAGCAGCAGGCGAAGAAGAATCGCGAGCTGGAGCGCGTGAATTCGGAGCTCGAGCGACAGCGAAAGCTGTCCGATGACCGAATGCAGCAGTTGGAGGCTTCCCGCGCCGAGCTGGCGGCACGTGAGGACGAACTCCGAAAAGGCCGCCTGTTTGACAATCTGACCGGCTTGGCCAATCGAACGCTGTTTACGACTCGCCTGGGCGTCGCCCTTGAACGACTATCGGAGCGCGAGGTCGACGTGCCGGTGGCCGTACTGTTTGTCGACCTCGACCGTTTCGGAATCGTGAACGAGAGTTTCGGCCATGCGTGCGGCGACGAGCTCCTCCTTCAAGTGGCCGATCGCCTCCAGGGAGTTCTGCGTCCGCGTGATACCGCGGCGCGACTCGGTGCGGACGAATTCACCGTGTTGCTCGAAGAAGCCGGCAGCACGGAACAGGTCGCGCTCATCGCCGAGCGCATCCGCGATGCCGTTAATGGTGAGTACCTTCTGCGTTCCGGGTCGGTGTACGTCTACGCGTCCGCTAGCGTAGGTATCGCCCTCGGCGAGCGCGGCGCGGCGCCGGATGAAGTGCTGCGCGACGCCAGTACGGCTGCCCACCGGGCGAAAGGCGGCGGTCGCGGGCGCGTGGAGCTGTTTGACGTCGCTCATCGCCAGTGGGCGGTCGAGCGAGTTCAAATGGAGGCGGAGCTGCGGCGGGCCATCGAGCGATGGGAATTCGTCGTCCACTATCAGCCCATCATGTCGCTTGCCACCGGACGCGTGACGTCCGTTGAAGCGCTCCTTCGCTGGGCGCATCCAGAACACGGCTTGCTTAGCCCCGCCCGCTTCATCCCGCTCGCCGAGGACACGGGATTGATCGTCGAAATGACGGAGAGCATCGTCCGTCAGAGCTGCGCCGTCCTGCGGGAATCGGCGATGGATAGCGATCCCCCGGTGCGCGTCAGTGTGAATCTCTCCGAGCGCCAGATCAGGCAGGACGCGTGCGTGGAGGCTATCAGTCGAGTTATCGCGTCAGAACAGGTCGACGCCGCGCGACTCAGTTTCGAAGTGACCGAGAGCGTGTATATGCACAAGAACTCGGCCAGCGTTGCCAATCTGCACCGGCTCAAGCAGTTGGGAGTCTCGCTTCAGATCGACGATTTCGGCACGGGCTACTCTTCCTTCAGCTACCTCACGCGTCTGCCCGTGGACACGTTGAAGATCGATCGAAGCTTCGTCGAAGGCATGGTGCGCAGCCCCACCGACCTCACCGTTGTGCGTTCCGTCGTGGAGCTTGCGCACAACATGGGCCTCATGGTGGTTGCTGAGGGGGTTGAGGACGAGGATCAACTCCGCCATCTGCGGCAGCTCGGGTGCGACTTCGTTCAGGGATACCTAATCGCCAAGCCGGTTCCGCAAAGCGAACTCAGTCGTGCGATGACGATCCCGCCGGGTCCTCTGCTGCCCTAGACGTTCAGGTCAATCATGAAGATTCGGTCGTTCCGTACAGCCCGCATATCGCTAGGTCCGCTCATGCTGGCGGCGGCGTTGAGTGTATCGGCGGCGATGGGTGGCTGCGGCGGAGCGACCCAGCCCAGTGAGACGCCCGCCGAGACGGACGAAGCCCAGGAGATCCCAGCCTCGAGCGGCGGGTCCGGCGTGTCGGTCCGCGCGGAGGCGCGCGTCGCCGTCGCTACCGGATGCGAAGGGGACGAGTGCCAACGTGAGTGCGCGGCGGGAGCCACCTGCGGGTTCGACTGTTCGCAGGGCGGCTGCACGTTTGTCTGCCATGAGAACAGCGTGTGCTCGCTCAGCTGCAAGGGCGGCGGATGCCGGACTGAGTGCGCTGACGGTGCGACTTGCAAGGTTGCCTGCAGCGGCGGCGGTTGCGCCACCGAGTGCAAAGCCAGTTCAACGTGCAAGGTCGCTTGCTCCGGCGGATCGTGCAGGACGCCGTGCGGTGTCAAGGCGACCTGTGATGTAGCTTGTTCGGGCGGCGGGTGCGCGACGCCGTGTGCTGCAGAGGCCGCATGCAAAGTCGCGTGCTCGGGTGGGAGTTGTCAGACACCTTGCGATCAGAGTGCTACCTGCAAGGTGGCGTGTAGCGGCGGCGGATGCTCCAGCTGATGCCGTTGCTCGACATCAAAGGGCGGTTGATCCGTCACGCCTCCGGAGGATTCGACCGCGCGGTGACGCTCGCGGCGAGGGCGTCGTCGCGGTCGGCGCGGGGGCGCAGCCGTGCCGAGGGGCTCGGTCACGAGCAGCGGCTCCAAATGCTCTCCGAGATCGCCGATCTGTACCGGGGGCAAAGCGCTGGCTTCTTTCGCCCAGCGCGTGAGATCTCCCCGGTGATGCGCCACGTCAAGGCGCTGCGGGATGGCGCGGTGACGGACCTAGCGTGGTCGAGCGACTACGAGCCCGTCGCGGAGTCGGTGCGCGAACGATTCGGTCGATACCGCGCCAATCAAATGGTGTCCGTTCGAGTCTCGCTTCACGAACAGCCGCGACCCATGGTGGTAGCGATCCACGGATACCTCGGTGGTAACTACACTTTGGAGCAGCGAGCGTTCGGTGTCCCTTGGCTCTACAAGCTGGGCTTGGACGTGGCGTTATTCACGCTGCCCTTTCACGGCGTCCGGCAAGATCCGACGCGCAGCGGTCCGCCGCCGTTTCCTAGCAATGACCCTCGCATGACCGTCGAAGGATTCGGCCAGGCGGTCGCCGACCTGACGGACTTGATCGCTCACATGCGGCGAACGCGTCGTCAGCCCGTCGGCGTCATGGGGATGAGTTTGGGCGGCTACACCACTTCGCTGGTTGCCACCGCGGTGGACGATCTAGCGTTCGCGGTGCCGATGATACCGCTCGCCTCGATGGCCGATTTCGCTCGCGACCAGGGTCGGCTCGGCGCTAACGAAGTTCAACAGCGCGCCCAACACCTAGCGGTCGAAGACGCGCATCGGATCGTGAGTCCGTTGGCGCGGCCCCCCAAGGTCGCGCCCGATCGCGTGCTGGTCATCGCTGCTGAAGCCGACCGCATCACGCCGGTTGCGCACGCGCGCCGGTTGGCTTCACACTTCCGCGCGCCGCTGGTGACCTGGCAGGGCGGGCACTTATTGCAGGTCGGCCGGCGTGATGCCTTCAAACGCCTCGCGGAGTTTTGGGCTGAGCACGGGCTGATCAGCTCGCGGCGTTAGTCAGTCGTCGTCGCGCGGGCGCGGCGGGAGCTTCGGCACAGCCGCTCGCGCGCAGCGCGGATTGTCGAGGACCACCGTGACGCCAGCGTTGCTAGGCCGCAGCGCGTTCCACGCCTTCGTCATCGACTCGTGGCCGGTGAAAATATCGACGTGCTTGCCCTTCACCTTGGAGCCGCGGTCTTGCACGATGAAACAGCCGTCATGCAGAGCGCCTCCGTTCGGATCGCGCGGTGCTCCGACAAATTCGGGAATGAACACCGGCGTGCCCATCGCGAGCACCGTTGTGTCCGCCGCGATCGTCAACAGTGGCGTGATGGGTTTCCCTGCGGCACCACGGCCCCAGGGAAACCGTTTGGGGTCCAATGCGTCAAAGCAGATCTTCTGCTTGGTCCGGGGGCACTCGCGGGCACATTCGCAATTGCGTCGGTTGAAGCTCACAGTTCGCCCTGCTTTTAGCGTGCCGCTGCCTTGGACACAGACCCGGTCGTGAAACTCCTGCGGCACCCGTTGGATCTGCTCGCAGCGAGCGTTCATGAGCGGTACGAGCGCTCCGCTATAGTCACTTTCAGAAGGGAAATCGTAGTAGGTGTTGCGAAACGTTCCCAGGATCCGGCCTTCGATCTTCTGGTTTTCGGGATCGCCGCCGATCACCTTGGCTTCTACGGCCAGGTGGCGCTCGCGGGGTGCCGCGCTCGGTGCTGGCGGTGGGGGACCCTGCGTCTCGTCGTCAGGGTACAGCGGTTCTTCCATCCAAGCCGTGCCTGCCGTCGTGCAGGCGCACGCCATGAGGGTAAGGCCGACCGTTAGCTGGTTGGCGCGCATCAAGAATGCTCCGACTTCCGGACCCGCTCGGCCGCCGCCACGGGGTCGCAACGTCCGCCCGAGTCTTGGGTGACCTGGTCCCGCAGGGATTCGGTATGTTCCACCCAGTGCTGCACGATGTGATCGGGCACGTCTTCGGTTTGCAGCGCGTCGCGCAGGAGCTGAAGTCGCCGCATGAACTGACCACCCATGATCGGGTGCCGTGCATGAGCTTCGCGGAGCGGTCGGCCTGAGTACTGAACGTCCGCGCCGAGGTGTTGAGCAGCGAACTCGTACTCTTTCGCCTTGATGCGCGCGCGGTTGGCTCGATCGAAGAAGAAGCCGATCATCACGTCGTCGAAGACGCTGTCCACGAATCGATCGATGATGCGCCGGAGCTTGGCTTCGCCGCCGAGTTGCTCAAAAAGGCTCGGGCTCGTCATGGTGAGGCGACCGTACCACCGAGGGGGCTGGACGCAGCCGCGGACGGAGCGCCGAATTTTAGGCCGCCCAGGGTTTTGTGCTAACCCCGTACATAGTCCGGAGTCGCCGTCCGTCCAACGCTGGCCAGGCGTCTCTTCCGTAATCGAGCTATTGTGATTTTTCGTAGATATTTCGCAGGTTTACTAGTCGTGTCCGGCTGCCTCGTGTTGGCGGACGGTTCCGCATCCGCGAAGAAGGCGGCCCCCAAACCGAAGCCCGCTAAATCCTCGAAAACCGCCAAAAAGCCAGACGACAAGACCAAGGCAACGGGATCGTCCAAGGGCGACTACCGACCGCCAAAGGACTGGAAGAAGAAGTTCCGCGGCTGTCGGTTTCAGCCGGCGCAGTCGTTTTTGAAGCGCAGCAGCTTCGTCAAGGGCGGTAAGACGCTGCTTCCCAAGCCGCATCTGCGAGCATTGAAATATCGCACAGAAAAATATGGCTTCCTGCCAGGGATGAAACAGCTGGCTAAGTGGAACAGTCATAGCGTTCACACAAGGGTCAAAGCGACCAAGTTCTTTGGCCTTCCGATCACCGTTCACGAGAAGATCGAGCCGGCGCTGTACTGTGTCGAGCGTCGCATCACTCGCTCGTGTAAGAAGTCGGATGACTCGTATAAACCGAAGGCGATCGGCGGACTACGCTATAGCAATACCTATCGGGGCGGAGAGGTTTCAAATCATCTCTTTGGGGTTGCCATCGACATAGACCCGGCCCGAAACCCTTGTTGCGGTTGTGTGAAGCCCTGGCCAGATCACCCGCTGTGCAAGGACAAAAAGAACGTCTCCGTCTACAAGAAGACGGCGTTGCCGAAGTGTTGGATCAACGCCTTTGAGCGTTATGGGTTCTATTGGCTAGGTCGGGACAGTCTCCAGGACACCATGCATTTCGAGTTCCTCGGCAATCCCGATCGCATCCTGCCCTAGCGGTATCGAGCATGGTCGCGCCGAGCAGGTACGCTGAGGCCCAACAGATCGACCAGTACCGACTGGTGAGGGCGTTGGGCGCCGGCAGCATGGGCGAAGTGTGGCTCGCTTCATCCGGTGACGGCTCTCCGGCAGCGCTGAAGATCATCAACGTAAGCGCAGCGCCAGATCCCATGACGCTGACCGCACGGCTCGGCCGAGAACTTCAGGCGGCCCGCTCGATCGATCACGAAACGGTGATTCGCATGTTCGGGCACGGCGTGACGCCACCGGGCGATCCCTACATCGCGATGGAGTTCGTCGACGGGGTAACGCTTGAGGACCTGATCGAGAAGCACGGCCCGATGCCCGCGCGGGACGCGGTGGAGCTTCTGTTGCCGCTATGCGACGGCATTGCGGCTGCCCACGGTGAGGGCATCGTTCATCGCGACATCAAACCCGAGAATATTCTCATAGAAAATAGGAACGGCCGGCGCTTCCCAAAGTTGCTCGACTTTGGCATCGCCAAAGTGGCCGAGGCGCAGGCCCAGTTGACGATCGAAGGAACGCTGCTCGGGACGCCTCACTACATGAGCGCGGAGCAGGCCAAAGGCGAACGGGACATCGACCATCGCAGCGACGTCTGGTCATTTGCGGCGGTTATCTACGAACTCGTGTCCGGTGAGACGCCGTTTCCGGCCGCGAACGCCAATATGATGCTCGTCAAGATCGTGGCGAGCGATCCGGTGCCGTGGGCGGACGTTAACGTCGACGAGCCTGAGTTGTGGACTCTGCTGGAGCGAGCGTTCGAAAAGGATCGCGACAAGCGCTGGCCAAGCATCGAGGCGTTTCAAGCTGCGCTCATCGCATGGCTTGCAGGGACGTCGGGGGCCGTAGCTGCTGCGCAGGGATCGACGCCGCCATCACAGGCGCCGGCGGAGTCGCAACCGGTCCAGCCGGCACCGACCGAACCCGAGCCCGTGAGTCGCCTCGACCGAGGCAAGGAGTCGCTAAGCCCGGCACGTGTGGGGAGCGCTCGCCCGTCGCAGATCCCGACCGCGTCCGATACCGATGCCGCAGCCTCTGGCACTCCTTGGGCGATTGTGGCCCTGGCCGTCGTTGTGATCGCAGCGCTCGCCTACGCGCTGGTTTCGGCCAGCGGCTAAGCGTCACCGAGCAGTGGCAGGAGCGCCTCGTGGAGCGCGCCATTGCTCGCCAGGACATGGCCACGTTCCAGGTCTGCTTGTCCCCCCGACATTGCCGTCAGTGTCCCACCGGCCTCGTCGAGCAGGCAGGCTGCGGCCGCAAGATCCCAGATGTGGACTCGCCGCTCCCAGTAGGCGTCGTATGTTCCGTCGGCGACCAGACACAGGTCCATCGCCGCGGAGCCGCAGCGACGTACGGCCCGCACGCGTTTTTTGACCCGCTCGAACGTGGCGAAGTTGTTGTCCGGCGCGGTATCCCGATTGGGTGGAAAGCCGGTCGCTACGAGCGCGTCTCGGATGTCGTCGGTCGCGCTCACGCGGCACGGGCGGCCGTTTCGGAGCGCTGCGCCACCTCGATAGGCGGTCCATTCGGTGTGGACCGCGGGGGCGACCACCGCGCCAGCGAGGCGCCGATCGCCATCCAGCGCCGCGATGCTGACGCACCAGCAGTAATGGCCATGGGCAAAGTTGGTGGTGCCGTCGATCGGGTCACAGATGAAATGTAGACCTTCCGGTCGTGTGCCGCCGCGCTCTTCGGCTACTACCGGCACTCCAGGGCACAGTTCGCGTAGCCGCTGAACGATGTGCGCTTCGCTGCGCAGGTCGAACTCGGTCACCAAGTCAGTCGGCGCCTTCTTGCGGACGCTCGGTTGGCTGCGCCAGCCCTGCATTACGAGGTCAGCGGCTTCTTTTGCGACGCGATGCGCGACGGTTAAGAGCGCCTCAGGAGTGAGGCTCACGTTGGCTCCAGCGCCTTGACTAGGCGCGAATGAATGCCTCCGAAGGCACCGTTCGACAGCAGAGCGATCACATCGCCGGAGCGCGCTGAGTTCTTTAGGTCGTCGATGATGTCGTCGATGCTGCTGCAGGCACGAGCATCGGTGCCGCGGCGGGCGAGCTCGTCAGCAAGGGCGCTCAGGTCGAGGCTTTCTTCAGGCGCGAGGCCGTCGCGCCCGAGCGGCGCGAGCAGCACGCGGTCCGCGGCATCAAAGCTCGACTCGTACAGCTTCTGGTGGAGGTTTCGACATGCCGTGGCGCTGCGCGGCTCGAAAACGGCGTGCAGACGCCCGGATTGGTGACGCCCGCGAAGCGCGGCGAGCGTCTCGCGCACGGCCGTCGGGTGGTGCGCGAAATCGTCGTAGACGATCACGCCGCCAGGCTCTCCCAAGACCTCTTGGCGGCGCTTCACCCCCTTGAATTCGGCAAGCCCTGCCCCAAGGCGCGTGAGGTCCGCACCGTATCCCTGGGCCGCTGCCGCCAGCGCCGCCACGGCGTTTTTGAGGTTGTGTCGCCCGGGGCTCGGACACCGCATGCGTCCGGCAGCCATGCCGCCTGCAAAGAGGTCGAAGGTCGTTCCATCGGCGCCGCTGGCAGACGGCGCGGCGAGCCAGTGCGGCGTGATGTCGCCTGTGTCTTCGCCGTCGATCGCAAAGTACGCGACGTCGCAGGTTGCAGCCGAAGCGATAGAACGCGCTTTTTCGTCCGCGCCGTTGACGATCAGCACGCCGCTTTTTGGCAGGAGCCGGGCGAATCGTTCGAAAGCGTCGATGTAAGACAATTCATCGGGGTAAATATCGATATGATCGTGCTCGATCGACGTGATGATGGCGACGTCCGGAGCGTAGTGAAGGAACTTCGCTGTCTTCTCAAAGAACGCCGTGTCGTATTCATCGCCTTCGATAACGAAAGGACGCTTGCGTCCGGATGAACCCGACAGTGGCAGGGCAGGAGGCTTCGCTGCGCGGAAGCTGACGTCGAAGTTGTTGGGAATGCCCCCGACTAGGAATCCGGGTTCTAGCCCCGCGTAGTCGAGCAACCAGCTGGCGATGGCTGTTGTGGTCGTCTTGCCGTGTGTGCCGGCTACCACGAGCGGGCGGGTGTTTCTTAATGCGAAGCGCTGGAGCGCGCCGGCGATGTGCGTGTACTCGATACCCCCGTCGATGGCGGCTCGCGCCTCGGGGTTGGTCGAGCGACAAACGTTGCCGATGACCACAAGATCGGGTCGTGGGTCGAGGTTGCCGGGTTCGAAGCCGTGCATGCATCGGACTCCCCAGTTCTCGAGCGCGGGCCCCATCGGTGGATCGAAGGCCACGTCACTGCCAGAGACCTCGTGACCGAGACGCGTGAGTAGCCCCGCGAGCGATCCCATTCCGGTGCCAGCAACCGCGACGATGTGGATATGCATCGAGTCCTTGTATCAGTGCTCGGGACGGTCGAGCTCTGGAAATTCTGCTAGGGTCGTCGGCTCCTTATGCACATAGTTGAGAGTTTTCGCACCCCTGAGCCGGTTTTTTCTTTCGAGTTCTTTCCCCCCAAGAACGCGGATGGTGTCGAGCAGCTATTCCACACAGTTGAGCACCTGCGCGAGTTGGAGCCGACGTTCGTGTCGGTTACCTACGGAGCGGGCGGCAGCACCCGGCAACTAACGGTAGAGCTGGTCGAGCGGATCAAGCGTGAGACGGGCATCGAAGCGATGGCGCATCTGACGTGTGTTGGTGCGACCCGAGACGAAATCGATACAGTGCTCGGCCACCTCGAGCAAGCCGGGGTCGAGAACGTTTTGGCTCTGCGCGGCGATCCCCCGAAGGGATCCGTCTCCTTCGAGAAACCCGAAGGCGGATTCGGCTACGCCAATGAGCTCGTCGGCTTCATCAAACAGCACCACCGGTTCTGCGTGGCGGGTGCGTGCTATCCCGAGACTCATCAAGAAGCTGCGAGTCCGCGCGAGGATTTGCGTCGTCTGAAGGCGAAAGTCGATGCTGGAGCGGAGTTCCTCATCACTCAGCTGTTCTTCAACAACGCAGACTACCTGGGGTTCGTGAAACGCTGCCGGGATGTGGGGATTACGGTGCCGATTCTGCCGGGCATCATGCCTGCCACGACGGCACGCCAGATCAAACGGCTCAGTACGATGTGCGGTGCGGCCATCCCCGGCCGGCTGCTCGCTGATCTGGAGGCCGCTGGTGACGACAAGGTCGCCGCGCGGGAGATCGGTGTCGAGCACGCTCTGGCGCAGTGTCGCGAGCTGTTGGCGGAGGGCGCGCCTGGAATCCACTTCTACACGCTGAACCGCTCACCCGCGACGAAGAAGATCTTGACGCAGATTCGCTAGGTTAGCCGCCGCCGGGGGGCTATTGGCGCTTGTTGATCCAGTCGTCGCGAGTTAGGGGAAAAGCGTCCTGAACGTGACTGAGCAGCTGATCGACGAGATGCTCGGTGCCCTTCGCATTGGGGTGCAATCGGTCCACTGTGAGCAGCGACTTGGCGTCGACGCTGTGCCCCTGCGCGAGCTTGATGACGCCGCCGTCGTGCAGACGCTTTGTCCACTTGGAGAGCGGGACGAGTTCGACGCGCAGTCGAACCCGAGCGAAGTCCCGCAGACGTCGATTGGCCTCGTCCAGCTCACCGTCGGACGGGTGCACGCGGCTCGGCAGCATCCAGTCCGCAGCGTGGCGCATGTCCGGGATGTCGCCTAGCAGCATCGGGACCGGCACGGCGTCGATGCGGCGTAAGACCTCGTCAAATCGCGAGCGCCACTTCCGGTCGTCGCCGTACACCTGCCAGAACATCAGGTCCAGGGCCACCACCACGGTTGGCTTCAGGCGGCGTGCCGTCGATAGCTGGATCCGAGCCGCGGCGGCGGGACGGCGGAAAAAGTACACGTCGCTCAGGTTGCGGATCTCGCCTGGCTTGACGAGCGTCGCTTTGAGCGCATCGGCGATCGTCTCTCCGCCGACACCCGCGGACACGCTCGCACCGACGACCACGGTTCGTGCAAAGGACAGCGACTGGCGTCGGCGAAGCGCGCGGATGGCGCGTTTGGCAGCATCGCCGAGCTCGCGATTCTTAAGCAAGGGCTCGAGGCGGGTCGCCAGCGAGTTAGCGCGGCTTTGTTGAGCGTCGCCGACCGGCGCCGTAGCCAGTCGGGTGCGCACACGCGTCAGAGCGGCGCGCCGCAGGGCGGTGCGCTGTGCGGCATCGAGTGCCGCTCGCACGTCCCGCTCCGCGACGGCGAGGTCAGGCGACGCGGCGCCGGGCTCGGACTGTGCCTCGGTGGCGGGTGCGGGGCTGGGCTGGGCTGCCGGACGTGGTGCAGCGCAGCTCAGCAAGAGGACGGTGAGGCTACTTGTGCACCACGACGAACGTCGCCGTTTCGTCCTTGGCGCGTCCCGCCACTCCGTTCCAGCCGTCGGGTAGTTCCGGGGTTGCCCACGTCCACAGCCAGCGAGCGTCGGCGGGTGCAAATTCCACGTTGCCGGGCGTGTGCTCGATTCCGAAACGATCATGCCAGAATGCGCCATGCAGAGTCTGGCCGGAGTCTAGCTCCAGCACCCACGGCGCGTCGTATACGTCCCAGAAG
>JAUIKB010001138.1 GCA_030430975.1 Polyangia bacterium | reverse complement strand
TTAAATTGAGGGAACGCCTTGTAGGCGCGAAGGAACGTCTCTTGAGCCAGGTCGTCGACGTGCGGACCGGGACCCGCGATTCTCGAGATGACGGCAAACACTAGGTTCTGGTAGCGGCGTACGAACGTTCCGAACGCCGCCTGGTCCTGCGCCTGGCAGTTCTCCAGCACGGAGCGACTGAGTTCGGGGGGATGTCCCACCGTGGCCATGACCGCCATCATCGACCGTTACACGCCGCACCACGTGAAAGGTTCCAAGAATGTTTGTAGTCGCGTTGACGGCGTTGCCCCGGTGGACTTTCGACAATGGCGAAGCTGGCATAACCATTGGAAATGATTGATGAATTGGCGTCAATGTTCCGGCCTGATGGGCGGTGAGTTGTCTCATGATGAGACAACTCCACGTCGTCGTACAAGCGGGCGGCGTCGTGGCCCACGATGCTGGACGGTCACTTGACGCCCAAACAAATCTAGATCGGCTTGCCCGCCGTCAGGGTCCCGCGGCGCAGGCTGCGCGGTCGGTTGCCCGAGCAAGGACTGTCACGCAGGGGCATGCGGACCGATGTTGCGTCATCTGCCGCGCGGAAAAAAAGAGCCACCTTTTCACGCGAGGATACGCATGCTCAGCTAGTAGTGGGGGTGAACGCGCTTCGTAGAGTCTCTACGCGTCGGGGCTCTACGCGTCGGGGCTCTACACGTCTGGGCTCTACACCTTCAGGAGGTGGGGCCCGAGCGTCTCGGCGCTGATCGCGTTTGGTTTGCCTTCAGCTGTGGAAAAGTTGAGAGCCATAAAGCCAGCGGATGAGCCGCCCGCTGGCGCCACGATCCGCGCAGAGAGGTGCTGCAGTTCGAGCATGGGGTAAGGCCGAGCCCAGAGCCACTCACGGTTCGCCACCGCTTTCAGGTCGGGATTCGGTAGCGCTTCGTCGGCGCCGTCGTTCAGGCGGCCGGCGAAAAAGTACAGCGTGAAGTCGAAGTCGGGGAGCGGCTGGACTGACATCAGCCGCATGCCGAGGTCCTGCTCGCAGAAGCGTTGGGCGCTGTCGAGATCGTTGATGCGGAGCGTGATGTGCGCGAGCGTGGCCTGGCTGCCGATCGGGTGACCGGTTGGAGGCGGACCTTCGTTGCCCCGGAACCCGTGCTGCAACAGCTCGATCGGGAAGCCTTCGGGATCGCGCAGATGGCACAGGTAGCCGATGTCGCGGAACTGCGATGGCTTTGACACGGCGTAATTGAGGGAACGCATATGTGCAGCGGCAGCGTCGAGGTTCCGCACGGTAATACCGAACTTCCAGAACAGTTCGAGCCGTTTCGGGGCGAGGGGTGCGGTGGCTCCGCCGATCAGCTCGATGGAGGCGCCTTCTGCAGCGTATCCGACGCGGTTGCCAGCAGTGGCGCCAAAACGCTGTTGAGCAGCGTGAACGCTCATTCCCAACACGTCGCAATAGAACGTCGTCTGGGCGTCGACGTCCCGGACCTGAATGCGTGCGCCGTCGAATCTCATTTCGCCATCGTAGCGGTGTCGCCTGCCGCGAAGCCAAAGATATCCGGCGTGCCGTGTCTCAAACCAGGCGACCGGATGGGTGCCGGCGCGGTGGAGGCAGCATGACAAATGGGTGTGCGCGGCGTATGGCCGCGTGGATGGTGGCGTGTGTGATGACGACGGGCGTTTGGGGCTGCGGCGGTGGGTCGGGAGGCTCGTCGGGCGGTTCACGCGCTCCGGCGAGTCATGCCAGTGGAAAGATGTCGCGCGGTGGTGTTGCGGTCGATGAGTGCGTCTCGTGCGGTGAGTCGAACGCAGCTGCATACTTGAGCCAGTTCGACGACCACGGATCCGAACCGCTCCGAGTCCGCGCCCGAGTGCTCAAAACCGACCGGCACGCGCGCATCGTCGACAATCCGTTCGTGGCCGTGAAGGATAAGCCGCTGTCGACGTTTTCGATCGACGTCGATACAGCGTCGTACGCGCTCACGCGTCGGTACCTAACGGAGGGCTACCCGCCGCCACCGGATGCGGTGCGGATCGAGGAGATGATCAACTACTTC
>JAUIKB010000088.1 GCA_030430975.1 Polyangia bacterium | reverse complement strand
TCGCCGCAGCGGCGGAGGCGCGGGGCAGTGTCCGAGCATTGCGCTGGCCCCCGACGGAGTGTGCGACGGGCCGGTCGACTTCATCGGTTGCGACATCCCGGATCCGGACTGTGGCGACTGCCCGCAGGTGACTCATCGACCGGACGGGGTCTGCGAACCCAGCGCCAACGACGGCTGCGACTTCATCGATCCCGACTGCGACGCGGCGTGTCCGGAGATCGCCCAGGCGTCCGATGGCGTTTGCAAGGGCGACATTGTCGACGGTCCGTGTCGATACCCGGATCCGGATTGCGGAGGCAGCGGCGGCGGAAGCACTCCGGGTAACCCGGGCACCGAGCCTGGCGGTCCCGGCGGCGGCTCCAGCGAGCCGGGCGATCCCGGCGACGGCACCGACACCGTGTGCGCCCAGTACCTCGAAGAACCGGATGGCGTGTGCTCACGGCCCGCCGACGATCCGTGTCGGCTACAAGACCCCGACTGCGCGTGAGGTAGAGTTCGAGGCGCATGGTGGAAGGTACGCGGCATGACGAGTAGCTCGACACGAGTCCGCCAGGCGACTGGAGCGATGCTCCTGGTCGCCTGGGCCGCGGCGTGCACGGCCACGCCGGTGCCCGAACCACCTGGACCTCAGCAGCCCGACTTCCGCGGCATCGGCGGCCCGGAGATCTTCCCGCAAACGGATCAGATCGAAGTTCGCGGTGATGACGGAACGGTTGGACCGAACCAATTGGTCCGGGTCACCAACCTGGATACGACCGACCCACCCGTGGACGTAGTCGCCGACGCGAACGGTGGCTTCACCGTCGGTGTTCCGGGCGAACAGGGCGACGAGCTGCGCCTGCAAACGATCGTCGACGGCGAGCGCTCTGAACCGCTGGACGTACTGTTCGACGGGCTCCCGAGTCGCGGGCAGAGAGAGGACTGCGTGACCCTGACGCCACCGACGTTCCGGGATCTGGCCGACGCGGGCCCGTCGACGACCATCGCCCTACGTAACGACTGCGGACAGGACGTAACCGTCGACTCGGTGGTGATACGGCGGTCGGCGGCGCAGCTTCAACTGAACGGTGACCCCACGACGGGAGTCCTGACAGACGGCGGGGAGCGCGCGATCGATCTCGACGTCGGGACGGGTTCGTTTGAGGACGTCGTCTTGATCACGGTGGCGCTCCAGGACGGTTCCACGATCCGGTACCCGGTAACGCTCTACGTCGATTGACGTCGGACGGCGCGCGGCGACGCTCCGTGTGCGCACGGCGCCAACGCTAGCCGCGGTAGTCGGCGGAGTTGAGCTTGAAGCGTTTGAGCAGCCGATAGACCTGTGCCCGCGTCGTCCCTAGCGCTTTGGCGACACGCGAAATGTTCCCCCGGTGTTCGCGGAGCACGCGCATGAGCTGCACACGTTTTTGATCCCGTTCGCTGTCCGGGGAGCGCGAGCTCGGGGCGAGCTGTGCGGCGGCTGGGTCGTCGCCCAGTTCGGGCTTGAGAGTGATGAGCGTCGTCAGGTCGAGACCCTCACCGTCAGCGCCCACCGCCGTGAACGAGCGCACCAGCGAGCGCACCTCGCGCACATTGTAAGGCCAGTCCCAGAGCAGCAGTTTCTCCGCCACGTCGGGGTCGAGTCCGAGCGACGTGCGAGCATCCGCCGCGAACTCCGACAGCAAACCGAACAACTCGTCTTTGCGCGCGCGCATCGGCGGCACGCTGATGACGAGCTCGGCCAGACGGGCGAACAGGTCGCGTCGGAACGTGCCGGCCGCCGCGGCGTTTCGCAGATCCACGGTCGTCGCGGCGACGATCCGCACGTCGACGGGCAGCTCAGCTTCCTTGCCGATCGGTCGCACAGTGCGCGTCTCGAGCGTCCTGAGCAGCGCGGGCTGGATCTCGCCGGGAAGGTCGCCGATTTCGTCGAGGAAAAGCGTGCCGTTGTTCGCTGCCAAGAACAGGCCGGGACGCGCTGTTTCGGCGCCAGAAAACGCCCCGCGCGCGTGGCCGAACAGTTCGGCGGCGGCCAAGTCCCGCGGCAGCGCCGCACAGTTGACGACCACGAAATCACCGCGGCGGCCGCTGCGCTCGTGGATACGCCGGGCCAGGCGATCCTTTCCGGTGCCGGTCTCGCCGAGCAGCACGATCGACACATCCGTCGTCGCGGCGTTGTCGACCATGCGATTGAGCCGCGGCATCGGCGGCGATGTGACGTACACGAGAAGCGTGTCACCGAGCCGCAAGACATCTCCGTCGTTGAGTACCGCCGAGCTGATACGCTCGCCGTTGAGAAACGTTCCGTTGGCGCTGCCGGCGTCACCGAAGCGGTAGTTACGGCTGGTGCCCTCCGGGGCGATTCGGATGTGGTGTCGCGACATGCGTGGGTCGTCGAACGACACGCCGGTGTCGCCTGCCTCCCGGCCCACCAGCACGACATCCGACGCGAGCGTTATGCAGTCCCCAACGCGCTCGTCGTCGGGCGAAAACGCGACCCGAAGCTCCGGCGAGTTGCGGGTCGGGTCGGCTTTGCGCGAAACCACACGCCTGGCGGTGGTTTGTCGACCTCCCGTCGCCGTCTGGCGGCGCCCGCCGGGCTTCGTTCCCTGACCCATGTCCGAGTCTGTATACTCTGGGGAGCGACCTGCGGCGACTTCCGGCGGCTTCGATTCCTGCTGCTCCCGTTCCCCGGCGCTTCGATCGAGCATCAGTAATCGCATGGTTTCTCAGAACGAGTCAGAGGCTAAGGCCAGAATCGGCAAGGTACTCGGTGGGAAATGGACGCTGCGCCGGCTGCTCGGTGTCGGCGGTGCCGCAGCGGTCTACGAAGCGGAGCACCGCAATCGCAACCGCGCGGCGATCAAGATCATGCACCGGAGCCTGGCCGCCGACGATGCCCAGCAGCGACGCTTTCGGCGCGAACCGTACGCTGCCAACAGCATCGAGCACCCGGGCGTAGTCAGCGTTCTCGACGACGACCTGACCGAGGACGGCGAGGCCTATTTGGTCATGGATCTGCTCTCCGGCGAGCCGCTCGACGTGTGCGCGGATCGACTGACCGGCGACGAGGTGCTCGACATCGCCGGACAGCTGCTCGACGTGCTGGTCGCCGCCCACGGGGCGGGTGTCGTCCATCGTGACATCAAGCCGGGGAACCTGCTGCTCACCGACGACGGCGAACTCAAGGTCCTCGACTTCGGCATCGCGCACGTCGCCGAACGCCCGCCCGAACTCACGGCTCAGACGTCGGCCGGCGAGATCATGGGCACGCCCGCGTTCATGGCACCCGAGCAAGCGCGCGCGAAATGGGATCTGGTCGACGAGCGAACGGATATCTGGTCGGTCGGCGCGACGTTGTTTTTCCTGCTCAGCGGTCGCACGGTGCATGAAGGCGACACCGCGAACGAACTGCTCGGCAAGTCGATGACGCTGCCGGCTCGCTCGCTGCGCGAAGTGGCGCCGGACGCGTCCGATGCGCTGGTCAGTCTGGTCGACGGCGCGCTCGGTTTTGAGCGCGACGAACGGTTTCCGACGGCCGCCGCGATGCGCACGGCGCTGGACCAGGTGAAGCGCGGCGAAGTGCCGGACAGAGCGGCAACGCTGAGTCCGATATCCGGCCCGCAGACGCTCGTGGGTCCCGCGTCTCGGGACGCGGAGCGCGACACGCCGCGCCGCGCGGTGTGGCCGCTGGGCGTGGCGGTCGCTGCGGCAGGAGTCATGGTTGGTGTCTTCGTTTGGAAGAGCGGTGCCGATTCGCATCGAGCGCTGGGCGGCGAACCAAGCGCCATCGTGGCCCCGGACGCTGTCGAGTCCGTGACTGCGGCGGTGGTTGCGGTAGCCACGGCGCCGTCTACGGATCCGAAGCAGGCGCCGCACCCGTCGGCGAGCGCACAGCCGGCGACTTCGGCGGCGGTCGAGCGCGCATCGTCGGCAACCGCCGCGAAGCGCCGGGTGTCCCAGAAGCCTGTCCGCACCGATGCGAAAGCCGACCCGAGGCCGAAGGCGACGGCGGCACCTGCGGCGGCGAGTCAACCGACTCCCGCTGCCAAGCAGGTGCCTAGCGGTTGGGACGGCCGACTCGATCGCCGTCACTAAGGCGTCGGGACATCCGCCGGTTAACGGGCATTGTGCACGCGCGCCATGTCGCATTCGTCGTCCCACATCGCGTCGGCGACCATGGCCACCGCCTGGGTTACGTGGCGTCGGTAGGTCCCGTACGCCATGCCGAGTTCGCCGGCGGCGACGAGCCCCTTCACCGCGGGCTCTAGGTAGGCGCGATGGAGAACGGCGGCGTGCCGTTGCGTCTTCGGTGACTGCTCCAGTCGCGCGCAGCTCTCGCGGATCCACCGCTGCAGCGCGGCAGTGCGGTCGTGAGCGGAGGTGCTGCCAGCGAGTTGCGACACCCGCTCCGATTCGAGCAAGCGGTTGTGGCGAAGGCGATCGGCGCGGGCGTAGCCTCGCAGCGCGTCCTTGACGGCGCGCGTAAAGGTCTTGCGCTCTATCTGTCGCTTCGGTTCGAGACGTGCGTTCACCGGTCCAGGTCCTCCTTGAATAGCGACGGCCGCAGCAGCGGCGGCGGCGAACTGAGGGTGCATTGCGAGATAGCCGTTATCGGATTCGACAAAAGGCTGGCGACTGAGCCAGCGAAGGACGTGGCTGGCCACGTCCGGCGCGCAGTTCTGGGCGAGCTCCCCAGACGCGACCCGTCGTGCGCTCGCCAGGCGCTCAAAGGCGCGACGATGATCGGCGGACGGTGCCTGCGTCATGGTCACGGCGATCCGCGGCGCATACAGGGCGCTTAGGTCGAACTCCGACCCTGCGGCGTCGCGTTGCAGCGTGGCGGCGTGACAGAGGGTCAGAACGCACCCGGCACACAGAGCTTCCAGATCGTGGGTGGGATCGCTGACGCCGAGATGACGGAGCAGATCGGCACTGCCGCGTGGGGTGACGTCGCCCACGACGACCGAAGCGAACGGGCCTTCCCACGGAATGTACTCGACGGCGAATCGATCCGAGCTGTCTACGATGACGACCTTCACGCTTTGCGGGAGATCGAGCAGCATGTCGGTAACGCTCCGCCGCGGTACCTGCAGCTGCTCGAATGAATCGAGCACGATCAGACGTTCGTCGGTCAGTGATTCCAGCGCGTCTCGGAGCCCCGCCTCGGTAAGGCCCTCACATTGCAGCTGTTTCGAGGCGACGCCGCGGCCGCCCAGCACGTGTCGCCAGAACGCGACCAACGTTGACTTGCCGACCTGACGCGGGCCCTCGACGACGGCTAGCCCGAGCGTTGGATCGTCGAAGAAGGCCTGGAGCTGCCGCTGTTCTGGCTCGCGCCCGACCAGCGCCGTGCGCGCCCGGTGCGTGGCTCGACGCCAGGTTCCGCTGCGGTGAGTCGACGGCGGAGGCGGTGAGGTGGAAGTGTTTGGAGGAAGTACATGAAGAACGCCCATGCCCCCGCATAAGCAGAAACCGCACCAACCCCAGATACGGTAGATCCTGCGGGAAAACGCCGCATTTGGATCGCGAATGATACACAAGTGTCCGGCGGTGTATCAGGTGCACACTGATACAGATACACGCGGGATGCACCGCGTTTTAGTTGCGCGCGCGCACGACGAGGGCGACTGCGACGAGTGCCATGCCGCCCGCCTCGCTCGGGGACGGGATTTGGCGTAGCAGCAGGAAGCCGATCGCCGCCGCTGTGGCTGGAAGGATCGCGAGCAGGAACGCAAACCGTGCCGGACTGATGCGGCGCAGGACGATTTGATCCAGCCCGTACGGGATCGCGTTGCTCAGGACGCCGACGAGCGCGCATGACATGAGTAGCGCGACGCTGCTGAATGCGGGCCACGCGGGGCCGACGCAGATCGGCGCGAGCGCGAGCGATCCGGCGACGAGTCCCACAGCCAGGCCGTCGATGCCGCCGCATGTTTTGGCGACGCGCGCCCCGAGCGGAATCGATGCCGCCCACAGTGCGGCGGCGCCCAGCGCCGCGGCGACGCCCGCCGCGTGCGCATCCCAGGTCGCGTTGGAGATCAAGAGCACGCCCGCCGCCGCCACGATCAACGCGAGCTGGTTACGTCGCGTTCGGGAGCCCCAAGCCGCTACGGAGATGGGGCCCAGAAATTCGATAGCCACCGCTGTACCCAATGTCAGTCGTTCGATTGCCAGGTAGAAAGCAGCGTTCATCGCCGCGAGCGTGATGCCGAACAGCGCCGCCCAGCCGAGCGCCGGCCGTGTCCAATCGGTGCGCCACGGTCGACGCCACAATACGAGCGCGATCGACGCACCGACCACTCGCAGCCACGCAACCCCCAAGGGGGCGACGCTAGCGAACAACGTGATGGCGAGACTCGCGCCCAGGTATTGTGAGATGCCCGAGCCGACGAACAGCGCTTCGGCGGGGATGCGATCGGCGCGGGTCGACGTCTCGTCGGTCACGTCGGGTCGGTCGAGCCGACTAGCTGTGCGTGCACGAGGTCGGCTAGCCAGCGTCGGAACGCTTCGCGCTCCGTTTTCACATCGCTGACGCCGGAGGACCTCAGCACGAAGTCGCCGAAGATCGCTTGGCCGAAGGCGGCGTACGCGATCAACAACACCGTCTTGCGAGTATCTTGAAGCGTCGGTGGCGGATCGAGGGCCGTCTCCTGACAGCGCTTCTCGTGCACCAGTTGAGTCATGAAGGCGATTCGCGAATCGGGGGTCTCCGGCTCGAGTCCGGACAACACGATCCAGGCCAGCATGCGCGCGTAGCCTTTGCGCTCTAGCCCGTCGAGCAGCCGTCCGATCACGTCGAGGGTCGAATCGGCGTCGGGCTTGGCCTGCGCCATACCCTCGACGAGCTGGCTCTGGAGGCCGTCGACCGCACGGGTGATCGCTGCTCGGATCAGTTCCTCGCGGTTGCCAAAATGGTGCAGAACCGCCGGGTGGGACACGCCGACGTCTGCTGCGACGTCGGCGATGCGCAGCGCCGCTGGGCCGGATTGGCGCAGTCGGGCTTCAACGGCGTCCAGGATCTCGCGACGCGCGGTTTCCGCATCGCGCCGCTGGCGGGGAGGTTTTGATTTGCGAGCCGCCATGCTCAGGCGACGATACCTCTGCGGGGCACCGGATCGCCTGGTGTTCCTTTCCGAGAAATCTGAGGCGGCGCTTGTTGACAGTCCTGTAAGTAGTGTTACATACAGGTTTGTAAGTAAGGAGGAGGTCGCTATGACAGGACCACGCAAGATGTACGATATCCCCCGCGCCATGCGGGCGATTCGCGAGCTGTTCGCCGATCCCGAAGACACCCGACAGGTGTTTCACATCATCGAATCGCTGAGCGGTTCCACCGCGCTCCGCATGCGGAAGCGCTTTCTCAACGCCCCCGACGGGCCGGCGCTCCTGCGCGATACGCCTGATATCGTAGCGCTACTCCAGGATCGTGAGGCGCTCAGGCGGATGCCCGAGGGCAGCCTGGCGCATGCTTACCTCGAGTTTGTCGAGTCCGAAGGGATCACCGCGGACGGGCTGATGGAGGCTAGCGAGACCGGCAGCACGCCTCCGGATCGGGACCCCCAGGTCCAGGCGGAGCTGGAGTTCATCGGTTCACGGATGCGCGACACCCACGACCTGTGGCACGCCGCCACCGGCTACCGCGGGGACTTGGTCGGGGAAGCCAGCCTGCTGGCGTTCAACATTCCCCAGACTTGGAATCCCGGCATCGCGTTCATCGTGATGATGGGGTTTGTGTTCCGCGGGCGAAGAATGGGTGCTCGCAAGTTGATGCTCGACGGATTCCGTCGCGGACTGAAGGCGGAGTACCTGCCGGCGGTGCGTTGGGAGGAGCTGCTGGCCAAGCCTCTGTCCGAGGTGCGCGAACTGCTCAACATCGAGGACCCCCCGCAATATCAGCCGATTCGCAGCACCGACGTGGAAGTCGTCGGAACGGGTCCCCTCGGATTTCTGCCGAAATTCCAACTACGTGAGAATTCTGCACTGTAAGAAAGTGTAGGACAAACGCCTACTGTGTCGCCTATATTGCTCGGCGAGGCAGAACACATGGCAACCATCACTCGATACGCGCTGACAGCACTAAGAACCACGGCCATCGCCGGAATCCTGGGGGCGATCGCCTGCAGCAGCGGCGGCGACGAGGCGCCCGGCACCGGCCAGCCCGCGCCGGTCCTCGACGGCGAGAACGATAGCTTCGGCATCGGCAAGGCAGATGATCCCGCCGGCGGATATTCCTCGTGTCAACTGCGTGAGGTCCTCCGCGTCATCAACGAGTGTTCGACCGATTCGGATCGGCTCCGCACCGAGGTGCGCCTACATAAGAATGCCGCCGAGAACATCTACGCACACCGCATCGGTCCCGACGCCGCGGCGGGTACGGCGGATGACGACCTGTTCGACGATCTGAAGGAGCTAGACGACGTACCATTCGTCGGCCCGGCCGCGCTCGAGACGCTAGCAGGCTACATCAACTGGCGCTGCCGTATCGACGCCGAGGGCCGTCCGCTTATCCATAGCGAAACGTTTGCGGGCACGACTGGTGGTGGCTGGACACGAGACGCCATCGAGATGGAAGCGACCTTCAAGGTGAGCGGCATCACCGGTCCTCAGCTCCGCGATGTGATCAGCGGCGTCGACGATCGCGGTCGTCCGGTGTTCAACCGCGTCCGTCGCAGCAAGGTGATGGAAGCGTTCACCATGTCGTACGACCTGGACGAAATCCCGTGGGACAGCGACGCCCACGCCGTGCGCGAGATGATGCCTTATATGGCGTACACCATCGAGAGCGGTCGGTTTGAACCGGACGAGGACGAGCCGGAAGAGCGCGAGATCAGTCTCGGCACCGACAAGATGGACGACACGTACTACGACACCCACGACTTTCTGCTGACCGACAACGCGATGTCGGTGCGCGGTCGTATTCGCTGGGATACGGACACGGCGATTCGGCGACTGCTGATCGCGGCCAAGTTCGGCAGCGGGGTGGACGACGAGGGCATCAAGCGCGCCGGAAAGGTCGACGTTCGCACCGAAGGCGGCACGCACGCCGCGACGATCGATGAGGACGTACGCAGCGGTACGGTGCCGTGGAGCGGCAGCAACCGCACGCCCATCGAGCCGATCAAGGTCGTGTACGACAAGCTGGTCGAGCTCGACAAGCTGCCCGACGTCGAGACCTACAAGCAGGTGCTAGTGCTCGATCCGAAGGCGCACCTGCGCAGCATTCGCGCGCGCTTCCACCTGAACTTCATGCGCAACGATGCGATGAAGAAGGTCTACGACAACGGTCGCAGCCGCGTGCAGTTCGTCGTCGACTACGCCAAGGCTCAGGTCGCCGCGGGGAGTATCGATTCGGGCGATCTGACCGACGTGAATGCGCTCATCACCGCAGGGGAGGCGATTCTCGACCACTCGGCGATCGACGCCGAGGCGGACGCGGGTCTCAAGGAACTCGACGCGATGCACGCCGACACGGTGTTCGTGGATGCGTATCTGGACTCTGGCAACGCGCCGGCCGACGTGATCAACACCGAGAAGCGCCGCGTCGTTTCCGAGGCGACCGACCGCGTGATGCACTCGTTTGCCGAGAGCGTCGATGATCTCGACCGCACCTTGTCGCGCACGCGCAACCTGCCCGACGACGAGTTTGTCGACATGTTCATCGCCTGGCAGAAGTCGATGAACAGCAGCCTGATGATCAAGACGACCGTGGCGCCGTTCATGCCGGCCTACGAGGCGTTGGCGGCGATGGATCCGGCCGACCGCGCCACAGAGTTCGAGAAGTTCAACACCTACGGCGCCGCGCAGCTCGCAGACGGGAACAACGACTTCGACGACTTTCGCAACATGGACGAAGAGGTCTTCGAGCGACTGGGTCGTCACCTCGACTTCGAGATGCTCAAGCTATCCGATCGTCAGATCGAAGCGGCCGGCACGATCGCCAACGCGATCTACTTCGAGGTCGCGCGCGAATTCTACATCCCGGGCTCGAACCGCCCATACAGCAACTTCATCATCGATACGACCGACTACACGGAGATGATGTCGCACGATGCGTGGATCAGCATTCCGGAGGATCAGCGCACCCCAGCCAGCGAAATCCCCGCTTGCAAGGTGTTCCACTCGACGCTCGTCAATGAGGTTCAGATCGAGCTCACCGAGATCAAGCCGTTCGTGGAGCGGGTCGACGAGCTCAAGGCTGAGCTCGAAGCAGCCGGCGGCAGCGATCCGCAGATCGAGGCGATGCTCGCTGGCTCACGCTTTATCCTGGACCGCTTCACCGGCGCGCTCGGTACCATCGGCGAGCTCAAGAAGGACGGCATCCTGGACGAGCTGGAAGACAACGGCGCGCCGGACACCGTCGAGTGGGTTCCCGCGGAGCACTCCAAGGGGGATACGGCGCTGTTGATCTTGACCGACAAGATCTAGCGCGACGGACAGCATCGACTTCGGCGGTGAGGGCCTTGGGGGACTCGCCGCCGGATTCGTTTTTGTGGATCGGGATCGGTTTTCGGTTTCGGTAGTCGGAGGTCGGGTTTGTAAACGGCTTGCGGCATTGCTTCGCTCGCCGCCGGTAGTTGGTGGTCGGTAGTCGAAGGTCGGTTTGAGTTCGCCGTGCAGCTACGCATCGCGGGGTCGTTGGGTTATTGTCGCGCGTAGCGAAACAGTGGCGGGTTGCTGCCTTCGCTCGCCGTGAAGTAGGCATCGCCGGTCACGGAAAACGCGATCGCTTCGCCCTGGGTTTCGGTTGCGGCTGGCATCGGGCAGGGCATGCCGCCGAGCGCGCTTTGCACCGTTTGGTCCGCCCCTCTGCGAAACAGGAACACTCGGTTGTACGTGCGCAGCAGGATCTCGCGACCGTCCGCTGAAATGTCACCCCCCGTGAGCAGGGTTGTGCCGTCGAGTGGGGCCTGGCCGAACTGCAGCGTGCCGACTGATTCCAGCACGCGGTTGGAGCCGTCCATGT
>JAUIKB010000087.1 GCA_030430975.1 Polyangia bacterium | reverse complement strand
CAAGGCTGCTCGGCAACGGCTGTTTGGTTTACTTCGCGATGCGGACCCCGACGTCGTCGCGTGGTCGGCCTACGGAATCGGTTTCGGGTGTCCGGACGAGCAGGCCAAGGCGACCGGCGCGCTGACCGCGCGGGCGGCGGACCTGTTGCGCCGGCCGGCGCGTGACGCCCGAGTGAGAGCAGCGCTTCGCGCCATAACCTATGGCTTGGGTAGCTGCGCAACGGATGAGGCAGAAGCGACTCTCACCGCATGGCTGGCGCTCGACCATTGGCTTGCTGAACTCTCCGCGCTGGCGCTGGGGCGCGTCGCGATGCGGCGAAAAGCGCTGGCAGGCACGACCAGCGTCGCTCTTTTTAAGGCGCTTGAGCGAGACAAGCCGGTCGAGACGGCGCTGTTTGCCTTTACCCGGCTGCCGTCCGTGGTCGGAGCTGTTGCCGATCGGTTGCTCGAAGTAGCCGCGGACGAGCTGAAGCTAAGTGGAATTCGCCGCGAGCTTGCGATCCGTGCGCTCGGCCGTGGAGGTCAAGCGGGAGCCGAGTTGGTCGGTGCGGTCGCGCTGGACGACAAGGCGCCGGTCAACGAGCGCATTCAGGCGGTTCAGGCGCTCGGCCGACTAGAAGCGGAGGGGCAAAAGTATTTGGCGCAGGTTGCCGCCAGTGTGTTCGCGACCGTCCCCGAGGCGAAGTCGCTGAAGAGCGCGCAGTATGGTCTGTACGACGCGGTGTTGACGGCGCTGCGCTCCGACAATCGAGCCGGCGTGACCGCGGTGAAACCGTTGCGGGCAATAGCCGTCGCCAAGGGGCCGGCGATTGGTCGTCGCCAAACAGCACTGCGGTGCCGGGCGGCATCGCTGGCTGCGGGCTCGAATCACGCGGACCCGAAACTTTTGAGCTGTGACCCCAGCAGTGGCAGCGTCGGAAAACTGGCAGTGCTGGATGTGCTCGATCGCGCGCGGGTTCGAGGCGGCGCTGCGCGCACGTGGCGCGAGCTGGTGAAGAGCAAGGACGCTGTCGTTCGGCAGCGCTCGCTGGAGCTGATCGCGCGGCACGACGAGCTGTCCGGCGGGGGGGAACTAGCGTCTGCGCTCGGCGCATCCCGTGGTGGGGTCGTCGCCACCGCCGCGGACGTCCTGGCTGGTTACCCCGATCGAGCTGGAGTGGCTGAGTCGAAGGTACGACGGCAGGTCGTAGAAGCGCTGAGAAAGGCGCTGCGGGCGAAGCGACAACCCGACGACGTGGAGGTTGTAGTTTCGCTGATCAACGCCGCCGCGGCGCTCAATGTACTGAGCTTCAAGCCGGACGTGGAAGACATTTGCTCGTCGTCCAATCCCACGTTGCGACGAGCCGCTCAGGATGCTCTGAGGCGATTTGGCGACAAGAAACGCGAATGCGATGCGCCGGCCAAAGCAAAGAGCGCGGTGCTCCCCAAGGTGTTACCGGCACGAAAATACAGGCTCGAATTCGAACTCGATTCCGGTGTTCAGGCGCTCACGTTAGACCCAGATGTCGCGCCAGTTACCGTCGCGCGACTCGTCGAGCTTGCCAAGAGCGGATTCTACAACGGCACCAGCGTGCATCGAGTCGTTCCAGGGTTTGTCGTGCAGTTCGGAGATCCCGGTGGGGACGGCTATGGCGGTTCAGGCACGGCGCCGCTGCGCTGCGAAACGTCGCTCAAGTCGTTTCGGCCGCTGCGCGTCGGCGTTGCGTTGTCTGGACGGGATACGGGGTCGAGCCAGCTGTTTGTTACTCTTTCCCGCTATCCGCACCTGGATGGTGACTATCCGTTGATCGGTAGCGCCCAGCCGGGGTGGGATCGAGTCGCGGTCGGCGATGTGATCCGAAAGGTATCGGTTAGGCAGCAGTGACCGACGCGACAATTAGCCCATTTGAGATCGTGCAGGATGCGGTGCGGCGGTTGCGCCAAGAAGCGCGTGGTGCGTTCGTGCCGCTGCTGGTTGGCTCCGTGCTGATCGGTCTGGGTGGGTGGCTGGTGGGCGCAGCGCGCGGGGCGCTCACCGATAGATTGCTCTGGATGGGAGCGGAGCGAGCTCAGCTGCTGACGGCTGTGCCAGGGGTCTTGCTGCAGTCTGTGCCAACGGCCTATTTCGGCGCCAAGCTAGCTCGTGTTGCGCTAGCGGCGAACCGCGGCGAACCCGTCGGTTTTTCGCTCTCGCCCGACCCGGCCTTCGCGCGCATGTACGTCGCTACCGTTGCTCAACAGTTGCTGATCATGGTGGGCACGGCGCTGTGTATCGCTCCCGGGCTGATCGCGGCTGTCGGGCTGTCGGTGTTTTCCTTTGCGCTGATCGACGAGCAACTGAGCAGCGTTGAGGCGCTCGCGCGGAGCTGGGAGCTGACGCAGGGCAAGAAAATCCACGTGTTCTTGCTGATGCTTGTGCTGGCGATATTGGTCGTGCTCGGCTTGCTCGCGTGTGTAGTCGGAGTTGCGTTTGTCGGTCCGATCGTGTGGATGAGCGGCGCCAATCTGTATCTTCGACTCAAGGGAGACGAGCCGGCGATTGTGAAGTAAACAGGACCGGAAAGGCGGAACCTTGCTGCTGGCAGTTGATATCGGCAACACCAATCTGGCCGTTGGCCTGTTCGAGAGCGGTCAGTTAGTGCACACGTTTCGCGCCGAAACTGTGCGCGCGCGCACGGCTGACGAGTACGCGGTGGTGCTTCGGCAGATGTTAAACCTGCGAGGCGTTGTTGCAGACCAAATCAAGGCCGCGATCATCGCGAGCGTTGTTCCCCCGTTGACGGAGTCGATCGCCCAAGCGATTCGCTACGGCTATCAGCGAGAGCCGCTTATCGTCGGTCCCGACGTGGAAACCGGGATCACGGTCATGTACGAAAACGTCAAGGAAGTGGGAGCGGACCGCATCGTTAACGCCGTTGCGGCCTATCAGCGATTCAAGTCCGGAGTTATCGTCGTGGATTTTGGGACGGCGACGACGTTCGACTGTATCTCTCCGCGTGCAGAGTACTTGGGGGGCGTGATCGTTCCCGGCGTGCAGGTCAGCCTGGACGGGTTGCTCAATCGGGCGGCGAAGCTGAGTCGCATCGAGATCGCGGCGCCGCCGGCGGTCGTAGGCAGAAGTACCACTCATTCTCTTCAGTCGGGCATCGTCCACGGCTACGCGGCGCTCGTGGATGGGTTGATCGGGAAGCTGGAGGCCGAACTGCAGTTTCCTTGTTCGATCGTAGCTACTGGCGGCTTGGCTCCGTTGATCGCCGCGCATACCGAGCGCCTGACGGTGGTGGACGAGCAGCTCACGCTCGAAGGGCTGAGACTACTCCACGAACGGAACGCCCAGGGCCCCAGCTCGGCTTAGTCACAGCTGACATGCGCCGGCGGTTCAGCGTTTACTTCGGGCTCCTGGCGTGCCTGGTCGGTGCCGTATTGTTGGCGCTGTCGCTGGGTACCGAGTCGATTAGTTTCCGTGCAGCTTTTTCGGACAGCCAGAGTGTCGATTCCGTCATCCTGTTTACGGCCAGGCTACCGCGAACGCTTATGGCGGTGGTTGCCGGCGCCGGCCTGGCCGCCGTTGGGGTAGCGTTCCAGGCGCTTCTGCGCAATCCGCTGGCAGAACCGTACGTGCTCGGAGTGTCGGGGGGCGCGGCGCTTGGCGCGACACTGGCGTTGGTTGCCGGCGTGGGCGCGGTTACGGCCTTCGGCGTGTCGTTCGTGCCGGTGTTCGCGTTGTTGGGAGGGCTCGGGGCGACAGCCCTCGTGTACGCGATCGCGCGCGCGGGAGGGGAAGTCTCGGGGACGGCGATTATCCTGGCTGGCGTAATCGTCAACGCCGTAGCGTCGGCGCTCATCACCTTCGTGAAGTCGATCGTTTCGGCCAGCAAAGCGCAGGAGCTGCTTTTTTGGCTGATGGGTTTTCTCGACGTGCCCTCGACTGCGGAACTCGCGTCGACCGCGTTGTGGGCCTCAGTCGGCGTAGCGGTGTTGCTCAGAGACGCTGGGCGGTTGAACATTCTCGCACTAGGCAGGCTCCCTGCTCAGCACCTAGGCGTGGAAGTGCAGCGGCTCGAGCGACGCGTGGTGCTCGCGTCTTCGGTGTGTATTGCAGCGATCGTGAGCGTTACGGGATTGATCGGCTTCGTTGGATTGATCGTTCCGCACGTGACCCGGCGTCTGCTCGGGCCGGATCATCGTCACGTGCTGCCGGGGTCGCTCATCTTGGGCGCCGGCACGCTGGTGGCGTGCGACGTCGTGGCGCGTGTGAGCTTCTTGTGGCTGGGTACTGAGCCACCTGTCGGAGCGGTGACCGCGCTGATCGGTGGACCGCTGTTTCTGTGGATCCTCCGACAAAAGCGCAACGGCCCGGCGCGCTAGCACCGGGCCGCTGAATCGCCGCGCGAGGCTTACTTCTCGTAGACCTGCGCCGCGGCGATACCGTTGCCTCCAGCCACGGTCAGTACGACCTTGACGGGGGCGGCGAACGGGAACGCCCAGCGATAGCAGTTGGGCTTTTTACCCAGCACGCCCGTGGCGCCGTTGTCGTTGTCTTGGGCCAGCACCGGCGCCACGTTGGGCAGCGGGGTGACCGACACGAATTGGACGTTCACTTCACTGACCGGAGGAACGCCTGCTGCGACGACTGTGTAGCACTTGCCGGGGCTGAGCTGCACCTGGCTGCTCAGGGTCTGGCCAGCTTGGAAGTTGCCAACGACCGGTGCGCCCAGGGCCTTCGCCCCAGCCGGCGCTTGCTGCTGCGCTAGGCCGTTGAGGATGGCCGTCGCTGCGGCGCCCGCCGCAGGATCGAGCGCTTGGGCGGTGCCGCCAGCGGTGCCACCTGGAGGAGGCGTACCGGTGCCGGCCGGAGGGGCCGTTCCGCCCGGAGGAGGCTGCTGGTATCCGCCGCCCGGAGGAGGCTGCTGGTATCCGCCGCCCGGAGGAGGCTGCTGGTATCCGCCGCCCGGAGGAGGCTGCTGGTAACCGCCGTTACCCTGCTGATATCCGGCTGTCTGCGCATCCTCTTCCTTCTTTTTGCAGCCGGTGACGCTGGTGAGAACGAAGATGCCGGCAATGCCGATCACTGTGGACTGAAACGCTAATCGCATGCTCAAGCTCCCTGGCGGGGTGGTTAACTGTCCGCTCCTACTGGCAACGGGCGACTCCTGCCCGCACTTACGCGGAGCGGAAGGCTACAATTAGACGTGCACTTCGGTCCAGCCACACAACTCGGATTCTCGACGGCCTGCGCGGATGCACAGCTACGTCGCCGCGCTTTGCGGCCAAAGCGTTGAAATCAATTAAGATATTAGGATGCAATGCGGTTGGGACTAGTCACTGATTGTCACTTTGGACCGCCCGGATTTCACGAGGGAAAGCTCCGAAAGCTGAGCCACGTGGCCGGGTCGCTGCTTGGCGAGATGGTCATCGAGATGAACATGCACCATCGGCCGGATGTTCTGGTGAATCTCGGTGACGTGATCGAGGACCACGGGAAGGCTGAGGACCGGGAACACTACCGCGCGTTTCTGGAAGTCCTGAGCGCGCTCGATGCGCCGCTGGTTCACGTCGCCGGTAATCACGACACCATCAACCTATCCGACGAAGAGCTCGCCGCGGAGTGGGACTGGCCTGGCGAGTTGCATTATTCGGTCGTGGTCGAAGGCGTGCGACTAGTGGTGCTTCGCACTGTGGAGATCCGGGGACGCTCGGTGTCACTTCCTGAACATCAACTGAAGTGGTTGGACGCCGTTCTAGAGGGGAGCGTGGAACCATGCGTACTGCTCACGCATCACCCGTGCGGTGAGATGAACCTGCGTGGGAATAGGTGGTTTGCCGAAGCGCCCCATTTGGCGAGGGTAAGCAATCGCAAGAAGCTGCGGGCTGTCGTCGAGCGCCACCCGAACGTGCGTGGCGTGTTCAACGGTCACGTGCATTGGAATCACGTCTCCGTTGTTAACGGCGTACCCTACGTCACCGTGCAGAGCCTGACGGAAAACCTGGACGATGATGCTCCGGGACGGCCCGCTGCGGCCTACGCGATTGTAGACGTGCTCGAACAGGGCCTGCACGTCGAGGTCTACGGTGACGAGCCGTGTCGTTACGACTTTCGAACGTCGTGAGCCTCGCCGAGGCGCGGTTTAAAAGGCCGCCTATTCGGCGACGCTAACGACGCCGCGACGCGCCAGGTGCGGCCAAACGAGCGAGCCTGCGATCGCCGAGCCAGCGCCGATCCACTGGGACGTGGACAGCTGCAGTTGACCGTACTGTCGACCGTACTCGGGGTAGCGGAGACGAAACACGACGAGCAAGGCGACCAGCAGTGCCGGTCCCAGTTGAACGACCCGCCTAAGCCATGCGCGCTCGATCGAGCGGGCCGGTCCATAGCCGACCGCAGCCGCGATCATGATGGCGACGAGCGCAACGTACGTTTGTAGCCGCAAGTGCGGCCCGTAGGCGCCGCGCTCAGCGTCATCGCGCAAGAGCTCTACCGCGAAGCGCAGCGTCCCGTAGCCGACCACAAACGAAAGAAAAACCTCGCCGGTGAAGCGCCTGCGGCGTCGCACGTACAGCGTGCCGACGAGCAGCACCAGCCCGATGAACGACTCATAGAGCTGTGTTGGGTGCACCGGGAGCGAGGTCGCGGCGTCCGGCGCAAGCCCGCGATGTTCGACGTGCGCCAGCCACGCCGGCGAGCCGCTGCCTATTGGCATCGTGCCACTTTGCCACCTAGGAAATGAGCCGAGCGACTTTAGCCAGGTCGGAGCCGTAGTATTGAGTGGGCGACCATAATCGCAGCCGAACAGGTAACACCCGATGCGTGTTAACAGCACCCCAGCGGCAAGGCTGGGCGCCACGACGTCGGCCCACGGCAGCAGCGGCAACCCGTGGCGCCGCAGAAAGGCCCACGACCCGAGGAGGCCGCCGATGAACCCGCCGTACGCGACGAGACCACCTGTTCGGAACGCGAATACAGCCTGCATGGAGCCGAACTCGGCGGGGTTGGTTACCAGGTATAAAATGCGAGCGCCCGCAAGGGCAGCCAGAGCCGTGACGAAATAGCAGTTCGCCATGACCTCTGTTGGCATCCGGTCGGCGCCGGCTAGTCCCAAACTCAGGTACCAGCCGACGATTAGGGACAGGCATAGCATTGCCCCGTAGCTGTAGATCGGCAAAGCACCTAGCTGTAGCGTCGAGCCCCGCAGGACGACTCCGGCGATAGCCAGGCCAGCCGCCGCCGCGGTTCCCGCCCACTGCACACTCGTCAGTCGCTTGCGCCAGCCTGCGAACGCGATGATCGCCATGACGACGGCGAGTACGAGTAGGGCCGGCGCCAGTCGTAGCGCGCCGGCGGGAAACGGAACTGTGAACAGAATGGGGTGCATCGCGACAACGAAACCGCAGCAGCAACGCCAAGGTGGGCGCGGGGATTGTTATGGCACATCTGGTTTTTGAGATGTGTTTAGAGGATCTGCGGTAGATTCGTGGACTGCATGCGCGTGCTGATGCTTTCAGTGCTCGTCCTCGTGGCGTGTGTCCCCGACGACCGCCGGATTCCGGCGAAGTCGAAGCAGGCGAAGGTGCGGCCTGCGAAGGCGCGACCTGCGCCGTCGGAACCGAATGCTCAGCGACCGCCGCCACCGCCAAAAAAGCGACCAGCCCCTGTGACGAGCGTTGCATCGGTTGCATCTGCCCAACCATCGGCAAGACCAAAGCCGCTCCCAGCTCAGGATCCCGTCCTAAAGGAACCGTTCGAGGACCGGTTCGAACGCCGAACGCTCGGTGCCGATTGGCGCGCCGTCAGCGGCGTCTGGCGGATCGATAACGGTCGCCTGTGCGGGCAAGGAGCACGCAATCGGCCGGTTTGGCTTCGGAGGCGGCTCCCGACGAATGCGCGGATTGAGTTCGAGGCGAGTTCGGCGAGCTCCGACGGCGATATCAAGGCCGAGTTTTGGGGGGATGGTCGCAGTGGCGCCACCGGTACCTCCTACACCGACGCTACGAGCTACCTGACGATCCTCGGCGGCTGGAAGAACACGTTTCACGTGCTGGCTCGGTTGAACGAACACGGTCGTGATCGGCGCGAGGTGCGGGTTAAGTCGGGCGCCGGCGTACGAGCGCAGCCGGTTGTTGCCAATCGAACCTACCTGTTCAAAGTGGAGCGTACGGATGGCCGTACCATTCGTTGGTTCGTCGACGACATCGAGATTCACTCGCTTTCCGACTCCGCTCCGTTGGCTGGAGAGGGGCACCAGCATTTCGGTTTCAACGACTGGAGCGTTCGGCTCTGCTTCGACAACGTCAGGGTCAGCCCCCTATGACGCGAGTCACCGTCTGCGAAGCCACGCCGAGGCAGGTCCGGTCGTGAATCACGATGAAGTGGAGCGGTCGATGAATGACCTCGAGCATCGGCTCGAGCGCCTGCGTTCGCTCTACGAGCAGTACTTTCTGGGCATCGAAAAGATCGAACCCACGGTGGCGCGCAAAGACGTGGACAGGCGCATCTACGCACTGCGTAAGATTCAGATTAGGAATACAGCCCGCAAGTTCAAACTTCAGACGTTGATCCAGCGCTACAACACGTTTCAGCAGTATTGGATACGGATCTGTCGCGAGATCGAGAATGGAACCTACCGGCGCCAAATGCTCCGCGCCGAGCGCCGCCTGCGCGACGACCCGAAATCCGTTGAACGCCGTCGGCTAGCTGCCGATGGCAAGCCGGCCGACCGAGAGCGGGTGGTGGCGCGCGCCGCCCGTGAGCAGGACGATCTGATGCGCGACTTCGAAGCGGTGATGGATGCGGACGATCCGCTGGCGCTCGCCAAGCAGGCGCTCGACGACGCGATGAACTTCGGGGGGGAGGCTTCGACGGCGGCCGCTTCTCCGGCTCCGGACGCCACCGCCCCGGCGCCGCCGCCCGTGTCGACGCGTTCGGGTCGACCGAAGAAGCCCATCCAGCCGCTCGAGCTCGATCTCGATCTGGACTTCTCCCCAGAGGACATCACTCGGGATGTGCCCGCGCCGCGGCCCATTCGACCGGGAGTTGAGCCGGCGGAAGACATCACTCGGGATGTGCCCGCGCCGCGGCCCGTTCGTCGGAGTCCGGTTCCGGCTGCGCCGCCGCGCGCGCTGGGTTCCAAGCCGGAAGCCGTCGCGCGCGTACAGCTGAAAAGGAAGCTGGCACCTCGCGCCTCGTCGCCCGACCTGCAAGAGCACGTGGCGCCGCGGCGGCCGACGCCGCCCCGCGATCGGCCGCCTGCCCCACTGCCCAAACCGCTAGGCGACCGCAACGGCCCACCTCAGCCCCCGCCGGACCGCCGTACGCCCCGCGCCAAGCCGCCCATCCCGCCGGGTCGCGCGAGGCCACCCGTTCCGGGTCGGCCGAGGCCGCCCACGGGCCCATCCCCCAGGGCCCCGGGCCCACGGCCGTCGCCACCCGGCCGCTCGGGAGACGCGCTCACCGACGAGCGGGTTCAGGCGCTCCACGCCAAGCTGGTCAAGACCAACAGCCAGCTCAACGCGAGCACGAAGGTTTCGGTTCAGGGGCTCGCCAAGCAGCTACGCGCCACCCTGCCGAAGATCCAGGCCAAGCACGGCGCCAAGGCGGTCGACTTTGACGTGGTCGTCAAAGGCGGCAAGGCCGTCGTGCGGCCGAAAGTGAAGAAGTAGCGAGCCGTTTCGACCGGTTGACGCGTCCTACGGCTGCGCCTGGTGCGCAACCGCGATGCGTTAGCACTAGCTCAGCCTCGCGGCTGGTCGGCTTCGCTTTGCCTTGGGCTCGCGATCGGCGTTTCTACGATGACGTCAGCCTCGCAGAACAGAATCTCGCAGGATGTCCGGCCGCTTTCTCTCATGCGGGAGCAAAGCTCGGACAATTCCGCATCGGAATCCACCAGATCCCCTTCGACGGGCTGCATCGTGCTCTGGTCGTAGCGGCAATTGTCGAGCGCCACCCAACACCCGCGGAAGTCCGCTGAGCGACAGAGCTGAGTCCATGTGAGGGTTTGAGTCATCGCTAACCTCGCAGCGTGGTGAGAGAGTCCCAAGAAAAGCCGCTAAGACAGCGATCTAGAACCAGCTGTTTCGGCGCGTCAAGCTACCGACGGCTCCAAACCACCGCAGGTGTAGGTTGAGAACCGACAGCAAAGCTGTTGAATTACAGGTGCTTAGGCTACTTGCACTTACCCACGGCGCCGTCGAGGGCGCCGCTGCCGGCGCCCATGCCGCGCGCCGCGGCAGCCAGGGCCTTGGCCTGAGGGCACTTGCCGCTGAATGCGAGGCTTCGGACGGCAGCGGGGGCTGAGCCCCTCGCGCGCGCCTGGCAGGCGGACTTCTTGCCGGCATCCGTGCACTTGCGGTAGTTCGCCGCAGCGCCGCCGATGTTGCCGCTGCTTGCCGCCGAAATGCACGCGTCGCACGCAGCAGCCGAGCCGCCACCGGTCTTCTTCTTGGTCGCGGTGCCGGTGCCGGTGCCGGTGGTTCCGGTTCCGGTCCCGGTACCCGTCGCAACCGCCTTTTTCTTCGTGGTCGTGTTGTCCGGCTCGTCTGGTCCAGCGTCCGGAGTGGACGGTGGATCGGGTTCAACCGATTCCGTCGGTCCGATGGTGGCGGGACCGGTGGCCGAATCAGCCCCAAACGGGCTCGTCAGTTCGGTCTCGTCGGACGACGACTTCATGCTCCGCGCGGCTACGATGACGATACCGAGCACCAGAACAGCCATCACGGCGCCCAAACCGATGATCAGTCCCTTGCCACCTCCGCCGCTGCTGCTGGTCGAGGCAGCCGGTGCTGGCGGAACGGCCGCCGCCGCGTGGGGCATCGGAGCCATCGCGGGAGCCACCGGTGCGACCGGGCCAGAGGCGACCGCGGGCACCGCGGCGGCCGCGAAGTCCGGCGCTGCCGCCATCGCAGCCGTAGCCGTGCTGCCGGAAACCGGTCCCGATCCCGCGTCTGCCGAAATGGGGGGCGCCTCGACGGTGAGGCC
>JAUIKB010001137.1 GCA_030430975.1 Polyangia bacterium | reverse complement strand
ATCTCATCGAACAGCTCGCGCATGGCGTATGCACAGTATACGTTCGTCATTCCCGGATCGAAGCCGCACCCGAGCAGCGCCATCACTCCCGCCTTCTCGAAGCGTTCGCGGTAAGCCCATTGCCACTTGTATTCGAACTTCGCCTCATCTGGAGGCTCGTAGTTCGCCGTGTCGAGGTAGTTCACGCCCGTCTTCAAGCACGCATCCATCACCGGCAGGTCCTGATACGGAAGCGCAACATTGATCACCAACTCCGGCCCAAACCGCTCGATCAGCTTGCACGTAGCGTCGACGTCATCCGCATCGAGCGCCGCCACCTGGATATCGACGCCGCGCAGCTCCTTGACCTGGTCTCGGACGGCTTCAGCCCGCGCAACGGTGCGCGACGCCAACAAGATGTCTTGAAATGTGTCGTGCAGTTGAGCGCACTTGTGGGCGACAACGGAGCCGACGCCACCAGCGCCGATGATCAATACCTTCGACATGGTTACCTCACAAAAACGGTGTGAAACCGGAACCAGACGCGCCTTGCCACAATCCGTAGCGCGCAGGAACCGCAATTATTGCGACAGTGAACGCTGGCGGAGGTCCCGCACGCCTTAGCGGACGCCTACTCTGAACTTGACGAGTATTCCGGCCCCGGGACGGATCGTCGGTCGCAAACCGCTCACCGCGACCCGCCTACCGGCCACGCCAAAGCCGCTGAGGCGCTTTAGTAGGCGCGGCGGTAGTTCCCACTGAGCAGCCGTTGAGCCTCGGACCCTTTCGAGAACCGTCGGCATGACGTCGGACAAACAAGGTGTGAACACAGTGTGCTTCGCGTCATTCGTAACGCAGCTCCACGAGGCGCTTGCAACGCTTGCGCCGAGCGCCACCGTGTCGGGGCGGTCCAACAGTCGAAGCTTCAAATCCGTGTTCGCCCACAGTCGTCTGCCGTCGCGAATTGGTCCGGCATCGATATTCGCAAGGCGCAGAGTGAGCGTCGATCGGTCGTCCACCACGGGCGGCAGACGGAGACTCAGCTGCTCGATCGCCACGTTGAGTCGCCTCGCCGACTCCCGAACGAGTTCCGAGTGCAACGCGCCACGCGTGGCGAACGCGTCCAGCGTATGAGTTCGCCACGCAGCGTGGATAATCCGAGCGATTCCAGAACGAGAGACGCTGACGTATGCATTGTGCGCACCGAAGTCGACTGTGGGCGCCAGCTTGTCTCGCGGCAACGGAAGCCCGCCGAAAACAGGACGTGCTCCACCGGCGAGGTGGGCGACGACTCGAAGCCCGATCCGCACGCCGGCTTTGCTCACGCGCGGCTCGCCGCATAGCTCCAGCCCGTAGCGATCATCAGGGCGCGCCGCGTCGATCGATTCAGCCTCGGGAAGCCGGATGGCACGGAGCATCTGGGTTACACGCCGCGCTACCTCTGGCTCGACACGGCGCCTAAGCAGAGGCGTCACGGTGTCCTCGGCGACGCCGACCAACAGTCGCCCCAGAGGACCCCACTTCTGTACGTCTCGCTTGAGCTCCGTACTCCAGCTCTGTAGCCGCACCTTGGCAATCGAGACCTTGAGTCTGGTCGCAGACTCCCGTTTGATAGTCGCTTCAGCGGCAACCGTGAAACTCTTGCCGTCCTGAAGTGTGACGCCGACAGTTGCCCTGATTGCCGACGGCCCCGGCACGAGGCGAACGTTGACCGATTGAGCCTTGGGAAGACGCACGGTGAACAGTCCCAAAAACTCTTCCTCTATGGGAAATATACTCCGAACCTGACGCTCGATCACCGCCGCCAAGTCGTCACCGCCCGGCTTTCCGTCATCAAGAAACCGCGGACCGACCCCTAGCTCAGCATCGCAGCGCATCGTGGCGTCTTCTGCTTGAAAACGAACGATTTCGGGAACCACGACCGTCCGCCGCCAGCGACGTCCGTACTCGACGGCGAACTCACGCAGTGCCAGCCCCGTCGAACGGTCCGGTTGGCCACGCAGGATCAATCGCTGTTTCAAGAAGTCCGGCGAAACGCGGGGCTCTGCCGAGTCGGGCGTCACATAT
>JAUIKB010001136.1 GCA_030430975.1 Polyangia bacterium | reverse complement strand
CAGCGAAATGCTCTCGGAGGGCATCGGGGGCTCGCTCAACCCCGACCAAACCGAGTTCGTGACGACGATTCACGAAAAGGGTGAGCAACTGCTCGAGCTGATCATGGGGCTACTGGATCTGTCCAAGCTCGAGTCGGGGACCATGAGCATGAGCAAGGGCGATATCAGCGCGGCGCCGGTTGTGCGCGACGCGGTGCAGACGCTCCAGCCGACGGCGCGAAAACGCGGCATACGGATCGTCGCGAAGATCGACGACGCGCTGCCGTCGATCTGGGCAGATCCGGATCGACTCCGCCAGATCCTGCTGAATCTGTCGGAAAACGCGATGAAGTTCACGCCAGAGAACGGCACCGTGACGATATCGGCGGAACCGACGATGATGGACATGGACGAAGACACAGGCGGTCTTGTGCTGTTGGCGAATAAGCGCCCCGCGGTGGCCCTAAAGGTTGCCGACACGGGCATCGGGATCTCGGACGGCGAAAAAGAGCGCGTGTTCGACGCATTTTATCAGGTGGATTCCAGCTCAACGCGCGAATATGGCGGCACCGGCTTGGGTCTGTCGATCGTCAAACGGCTAGTCGATGGCCACAACGGCACGATTCACATCGAGGACAACACGCCATCAGGAGCGGTCTTCGTCGTGACGCTGCCGTGCCGTCGGGCAAGCCTCTACTAGCGTTGTGACGAACCTGGCATCGTGTCCGTAACGGTTCGCGTCGCATGACCGCCAACGACGAGGACCAACTCGTCAAACGGCTCGCCAGAGTGTTCGAGTCGCAAAGCGGCGTGGTCCGCATGGATATCGGCGATGACGCTGCAGTGCAGCGGATCGGCCGCGCGCTGGTTGCGTCGAGCGTGGATGCGTGCGTCGAGCACGTACATTTCGAACGAGAGTGGTTGTCTCTGACCGAACTCGGAAGAAAAAGCATGCATGCGGCGGTGAGCGATTTGGCCGCCGTCGGCGCCATGTTCGAGTTTGCGCTATCACACGTTTCGTTTCCGGCTTCTGCCGACGACGCCGACATCGTCTCGGTGGCGCGGGGTCAGGCGCGAGCGGCGGACGAGTTGGGCGGACGCGTGACGGGGGGGAATCTGTCGCGGTCGTCTCATTGGTCGATCGTCACCACCGTGTTTGGTCGCGCCGTGCAGCCGCTGACGCGCGCGGGCGCGCGTCCCGGCAACGAAGTGTGGCTGATCGGCGAGGTGGGGCTTGCCCGCGCCGGGTTGCTGCTCTTTCAGAGCGGCGCTGCGTCCCGCGGCCGAGCCGCGACCCGGTGCCGCAAACAGTGGCGATGTCCGCACGCGCGGCTGGCGGAAAGCGTTCAGCTCCGGGGCGTTGCCAGCAGCTGTATCGATCTCTCCGACGGGCTCGTGCGCGACGCGCCGCGTCTCGCCGACAGCAGTGGCGTGCGGCTGGAACTCGACGCGCGACTGCTACGAGAGAGCCTCGATCCAGCTCTGACTTGGGCGGCGCGTTACCTAGACACGTCAGCGCTTCAGCTAGCGGTCACCGGCGGCGAGGACTACGCTCTGTTGGCGACGGGACCCAGCGCGCGTCGTCCGCCGTGCGCGCGGCCTATCGGCCGCGTGACCCGGGGCGACGGGGCCTGGCTGCGCCTGTCGGATTCGGACTGTGAGCGACTGACCGGCGGGTGGGACCACCGCGCCGCTGACTGAGCAAAGCGCTACTTGCAGCCGGCGGGCATGTTGGCGCCCTTGAGGTAGCCGCGCACGATCGCGGCGACAGAGCTGGCTCCGCCGGCGACCGCCGCGTGGCAGGCGCCGGCAGCGGCCTTGTAGTGCGCCTGCTGCGCCGGCGGCGCGCTGTTGGCGTTCGCAGCCAATGCGCTACAGCACGCCTTGAGCGAAGGGCCGCGTGTACCCGGGTTGCCGGGTAGCGGCTTTTTACCGGAGTCCTCGTGGCCGGCGTCCACTTCATCGTCTAGCACGACGGAGGCGGGCGGCGTTGACGCCGCCGGCGCCGCCGACGGCAGCGGAGGCGGCGGCTCGTCCTTCTTCTTGCAGGCGGCAGGCAGACAGATCG
>JAUIKB010001135.1 GCA_030430975.1 Polyangia bacterium | reverse complement strand
GACCTGACCTACCCAAACAAGTTAAGAACTGCATGAGCTCGCACTTGACATTCCGTGGCTCGCCGCAGAGACTGCTCCTCGCGAGTGGGCCTGTCTACTCGCGTGAGGATCGGCGAGGGCCGACCAACATGTAGGGAGATCCTCCGGACCAGCGCCTTCCTCACGCGCACCGGCACCGATGTACACACCACCGTCGGACGAAGAACTAGATCTAGCAGATGCACAACATGCTGAACGCATGGCTGCTCGATTGACGTCTCAGACGAGAGATCCGCAGTGGGCAGCCGTCATGGAACGCGATCTTGGCGCGGCGTTGCTCGCTCCAGACTTCGCTGGTAGCCGCGTGTCTGCCGTAACGTGTGCAGCCACGATTTGTAAGTTTGAAGCTGACCACGAGAACGCTGCACTGCAGATGAGCTTTTCTGAGAAACTCATGCGCTCCGATGTGGGCAAGCTCGCCGAAGGAGGTTGGTCGCAGGACATAGAGGTCAACGGCCGTTCGCGCACCGTAGTCTTTGTTGCGCGCAAAGGGCACCCAGAAGCCTTGTCCCCAGACGAGTTGGCAACCGACTAACAGCCGATCACCGCGCCTCAATGGCGCTCAGTTTCAAGCCGCATGGTGACGTAGCCCGCCTCGTTTCCTCAAAATCCGCGGCGTGTCAGCGACCCGGCAGAGTCGGCGTGCACTCCACCGATTCAACGTGACATCTGACGATGGAACGATGGAAAAGGGTCGTGCTTTCTCGGCCCCAATACATGCGCAAACTCGCAGTCCCGGCTGGTTACGAAGTATTCCAATCAATTTCCACCCAGGCAATGAGGCAATCGACCAGGTGGTAAACGTTCCGCCGTACTCCTCGTCCGCCGGTTCGTGGACAGTCGCCATAGCAGAAACGAAGCGCCGCGTGCGCTCGTCCATCCTGCGTTAATCACCCGATGCAGAGGATTTGTACAGCCGCCGAGCCTGTGGTTGCCCCATAGTTCGATGAGGTCCGACCAGTGCTGGCCAGCGCCGGTTCTGATTGCGACCAGGTAGCACTTCAAGCCGGCCTCCGTTCCCACCGACCGCTGTCTGCCTCTCCGCAAAGCGAGAGCCCGGGGCTGTCCAAGCCTATCACCAACTACTACTCCAGTTCGCCACAACCCGGCGGGACCAATCGGCGTTGGCGTGCGATTCCTGGACACTCGTGTCGTGCTGAGCCGTCAGACACTGACCGAACCGCGGACTTGAGCTACCCTTCGCAAGCCGCCGCCTTCGTGCCAACCGACTCGTTTCGGGCGGCGGCCCGCAACGCGCGCGAAACAGACCGAACAACGTTGGTTCGAGCGGAAATCAGTTTGCCAACGCCTGTTGTCGACGTAGCTTCATCAGGCCGTGGACCCGCTCCGACGATTGACGCTCCTGTTGAGTCTCGGCGTGGTGCTCGGCTGTTCCAAACACGATCCGGCGGCCTGCAAGGCCGCGCAGGAACAAGCCAAAGAAGCCTGGCGTCAGTACCTGCTCAGCGCTCAAAAGTCCGAGCGCTCGGTCGGTCACGCCATGATGAAGGCGCGGCTCGATGACTGGCACGCCAACGTAAAGAACGAGCATCTACGGCCCAATCCCGACGACATTTCCGACGCGCGAAAGGCGGCGGAAAAAGCCGTTTTCGCGGCGACCGGAAGCGCTCCGCTAGCCGCGTCCGATGCAGCGCTGAAAGCCGCCCGAAAGGCGCGCGGCACCGTCGAACGCTTCGCCAAATCTCACTACCGAGACAACAGCGAACGCAACCGGGTTCTCACCGCACACGATCGTTATCTTCAGCAAGCCAACAGTGCCGCAGCCGCATCTGAGAAGGCATCAAAGCTCTGCGCGAAGGACTAGCGGCTCAGCTTCCAATCGGTTCGACTTCGCAAATGAATCGATAGTCGTTGACGGAGAAGCGATCGCGCCACGCCGTCTCGGACACGAACACGGCACGGTGCTCGAAACACCCAGACCCCGGACACGTTCCTCCGCAGAACGCATCGTTGCTACACGACAGCGATACGTCGAGAGGCGGGCCCCCG
>JAUIKB010000086.1 GCA_030430975.1 Polyangia bacterium | reverse complement strand
GCGGCGATCATCGCGGTGACGGTTCGTCAGGTGGCACGCGTGGAGCCATCGAGCGGCTTCGATGATTTCGTCCTATCGCCTTACGTCCCCGAAGAACTCTACGCACGGATTCGTGCTCAAGAGTGGCGACGCAGCGAGTTTGCAACGGAAGAACGATTGAAGATCGGCTCGATCGTCATCGATCGTGCCGCGCACGATGTACGGGTAGGCGGGCGAGCCGTGACGCTGACTGCGAGGGAGTACGCTTTGTTGTCATACATGGCCGAACGGCGAGGCCGCGTTCTGAGCCGGGAGCATTTGCTCGATCGAGTTTGGGGCAACCGCTACGAAGGCGGTCCGCGCACGGTCGACATTCACGTGCGCCGCCTCCGCGCCAAGCTAGGCTCGGTGCTGCCGCTTGAGACGCTGCGCGGATCCGGGTACAAGCTGAGTTCTCCAACCGAGCCGAGTGACGCGCAGGATAACCACGAGGAAGATTTCGAGGACGGCGAGGAATGAACGCACGCCCGCTGGTCATCTCGACCGGTTGTCCGGCTGGGATCGGGCCGGAAATCAGCGTGGACGCCGCCGCACAGTGCGCAGCGGTGGGCACGCCCTGCGTACTCATCGGTGATGAAACGACGCTGGCTATGGCCGCTGAGCTGCGTTCGATTCCCCGAGCGCTGCTGCGCCCTTACACAGGGGCGCGTCGATTGCCTCCGGGAGTCTATGTCCACAATCCTGCTCGCCCGCTGCCGGAGGATGCCCGCGATCCGGGGCGGCCGACGCCCGCTTCCGGTGCGGCTCAGCTCGCCTACGTAGCCGAAGGTGTCCGGCTCGTGAAGCACAACGGCGCGGCGGGACTGGTCACCGCGCCAGTAAGCAAGGCGGTTGTCGCGAACTCGGGTGCGCGCGGAAGCAAGAGCTTCCGGGGGCACACCGAGTGGCTGGAACGTCGAGATGGTGCCCCTTACTCCGTCATGTGTTTCGCGGGTCCCAGGCTAGTGACCAGTCTCGCGACGACTCACATCCCGGTGCGGCGAGTGCCTCAGGGGGTAACGCGGGCGGCTGTTCGCCGCGCAGCCAGCGAGCTCGCGCGCCTCCTGCGCCTGCTCGGAACGAAGCGCCCAACGGTGGCGATCGCGTCGCTGAATCCGCACGCTGGCGAAGACGGCCTGCTGGGCGGCGAGGAACGGCGTGCGCTGGTGCCAGGACGGGATGATGCGCGCGCGATGTGGCGCCGCCGAGCGCGGTTCGTTGGGCCGATCGGGGCCGAAACCGCGTTTCGAAAGGCCGCCGGTGGCGAGTTTGCAGGCGTCGTGGCGATGTACCACGATCAGGCGACTATACCGACCAAGTTGATCGGTTTCGGAGATACCGTGAACGTGACCATGGGGCACCAGCGTCGATCATGGGACCGGCTACGATATCGCGTGGAAAGGTGTTGCAGATAGCGCATCCTTATTCAGCGCGTGTTCCATGGCGAATCGCCTGGTCAGCGGATGGAAAAGGTTTCCTGCGATTTCCGAAGTTTCGATATGACCGACTTGAGTCGCCAAACGCATCGCGCGCTGCTGACGGGGCTCGAGACAATTTGGCGCGCGACAGGCTGGCCGCTTGCGTCATGTCGGTGGCTTTTTCTGCAGCGCTGGGTGGCGCGGATCGCGCCGGGCATGTGTGAGGGAATCCGCTTGCATGCCGAGCCGCCGCGCGGCAATGAGACGTTGGCACCAGCGCTCCGCGTTCAGGTCGATGAAGCTCTCAGCTCGCTGCCCACCACGGACGCAGAGGCGTGCGATCAACTGGGTCTCGTCTTCGAGTCGCTGATGGACTTAGCAATCGTCGGCAACGGGTTGCGTCGCACTCGCGGCAGGCGAGGCACCGGGAGCTTTTTCACGCCACGCCGGATTACCGACGTGGTTGTCGCCTCAGCGTTCGACGCGCAACGTGGCACTCCGGCGCGGATTCTGGACCCGGCCATGGGCGGTGGCGCATTCCTGCTAGCCGCGGCGCGTCGCCTGCGGTCGCAGGGCGAACCGTGGCGCGGGGCGCTTGCCCGCCTGTTCGGAGTCGACTCCGATCCGTTGGCGGTTGCAGTGACCGAGGCGGCGCTGATGCTGGCAGCTGGCGTCGAATTTGACGCTGAAACGACGCGCGAAAATTTACTGGTGGGTAATGCTGTGACCGGCGCGTGCGGGGAGGTGCCCGCGTTCGGTCCCGAGGGTCTGAACTGGAACAGCGCCTTCTGCGGCGAGGGGTTCTCACTGGTTGTAGGGAATCCGCCGTGGGTCGCCTTCGCCGGCCGCGCGGCGCAGCCGCTCGCGCCTGAACTCAGGCGCCACTTTCGTGCGTTCTTTCCGGGCTGGGGCAAGTATCCGACCCTCCAGGCGCTGTTTCTGGAGCGTTCCGTTCAGCTAGCCAAAAGCGGGGTTGTGGCGCTCATTCTACCGAGCCCGATCGCAGACTTGGAAGGCTACGCCGCGACTCGACGAGCTGCGACGACGCACCACGAGTTGGTGCTGCCGCTCAAGGAGTTCGGCGAGGATGCGTTCAGGAGCGTGGTTCAGCCGTGCTTTGCGCTCGTCTTGCGCCCGTCGCAGCGAGCGGCGCGAAGTACGGCGAGCTGGCCGCTCACGGAGCGCACACGCAGCGCCGGGGCGGCCGCGAGCGTCGAGCCTCCTGCCCCGCTTCGGCGTTTGGCGAACGCGCCGCCTTTGCCGGCTGAGGCGTTTCGCGAGATGGGTTTTCAGAGTGCGGGCCCAGTCTCGAAACAGTTGTTCTTTCGCGGTGCGGATCCACCCCCGGAGTTCGACTATCCACTATTGGAGGGCCGCAACGTGAAAGAGTTTCAGCAGGGAAAGCCGGTGCTGTTCCTACGTCGCGACGCTCGGATCCTGCGCGAGCATCGCTGTCGTCTGCGACCCTTAGAAGACTATCGCCTGGTGGATTTCGTCGTCCGACAAACGGCGCAGTATCCGATAGCAGCATCGCACTCAGGTGCTCCGTTTCGGAACAGTTTGTTGGCTGGCTTCTCCACTCCAGGGTTTTCAACGCACCTCCTGGTGGGGCTGTTGAACAGTGCGCTTTGTCGTGCGCTGCATGTCGGCTTTCAGCGAGACGCGCGCCAACGCGCCTTTCCTCAGGTGAAGATCCGCCACCTGCGCGCTTTGCCTGCGCCACCGATCGATGATTCGGAAATCCCCCAGGCAATCGAACGCTGCGTGCAACGCCTACCGACCGAACGGTCTGCGCGGCGTGAACTCGACGAACTGGTGTTTCAGCTCTACGGGATCGGCGAGGAGCGGTCTGAGATCCTGGGCTTTCTTCGCGACTACGCGCCGGCAGCGTGCGTTCACTACGTGTGACCACAGCGACCTACATCACCTGACCTTACGGTACGTAAGCGCACAGAAAGTCTTGAGAGGTCGCGCACTTGGGATCCCGGTAAGGCGTTGATCGATGAGCGCCAAGCCCGTACTGTGAATGCTCAACCTGCGCTTCCTGGGGTGTTGTGCGCCACACCGGGTTTGGAGGCCGTCGAATGAAGAAACAGAAAAACGTCCGATCTCAACACTGGGCATCAGTGCTCGCATTGGTGGCGGCTGGATGTGCCGCCTTCGTGCCGGGCTGCTCAGACAGCGATGAGGGAGGCGAATCGGGTACCAGCACCGCCTGTCTCGATAATCGCGCCTACTTCGCCAAAGAGGCCTGGTCTCAGGTCTTCACACAGTGTTCCGGCTGTCACGCGCCAGGCGGGCAGGCGAATCAAGAGGGCGCGCGACTGGAGCTGCTTCCGGCTTCGTACCCTGGATTCATCGACGCCAATCTCAAGTCTATCGAGCTACTCGCGAAGACCGAGTTTGAGGGCAAGTCGATTCTCTTGCGGAAACCGCTTGGAGAGATGGATCACGGCGGCGGTAAGCAGCTGACGTCGAAGGACGGGGCGTACAAGTCCCTGACCGAGATGGTGAAGCGGATTCGCAGCGGCGACGATCCGTGCGGCGGCAAGACGACAGTAACGACGCTGGGCGGAATCGAAATGCTCGACGCTCAAGAGCTCTTCCGCAAAGCGACACTCCATCTGGCATCGCGGCTTCCGACCGCGAAGGAGATCCAGGCACTCCAGGATGCGGATAGGGAGACGCTCGTCAAGCACCTCGATGGGCTGATGGAAGAGGACGCCTTCTACGATCGGCTGAAGGAAATCTACAACGATCGGTTCCTGACCGACCGCTACCTTCGCTACAACGGCTACGCGCTGAATATCCTCAACGCTGACGACTTCCCGAAGGCGCGCGAGGCATATGACAACGGCGACAACGGCAGCAGCTGGACCGACGACGAAAAGCGCATGGCCAGCGAGGCCGTGGCGCGACAGCCGCTTGAGCTGATCGCGTACATCGTGAAGAACGACAAGCCGTTCACCGAGATCATCACGGCCGACTACACGGTGTTCAACTACTGGTCGGCGCTGGTCATGAACGCCGATATCGACCTGGATAGCTTCGGGGACTACGAGACCGACTTCAAGCCCGGCAAGATCCGCATCGTGCGGGACGGCAAGAACGTCACGCTCCCTCACGCGGGTGTGATCACGTCGCCGATGTTCCTGAATCGATTCCCCACCACCGAGACCAACCGCAACCGGCACCGGGCCCGAATGGTCATGGATTTCTTCCTGGCCACCGACATTCTCAAGGTTGCCGAGCGCCCGATCGATGCGGATGACGCCTCGAAGTACGCGAATCCGACCGTCGACGATCCGAACTGCGCCGTATGCCACACGGTGATGGATCCGATCGCTGGTGCGTTCCAGAAGTGGGACGACAACGATCAGGAGGAGTACCAACCCGACCGCGAGTGGCACAAAGACATGTTCGCGCCTGGATACGGCAAGGAGCAAATGTCGATCGATGACTTCCCGAACGCCCAGCAGTGGGTCGCGGAGCGCATCGTAAAGGACGACCGGTTCCCGCTTTCGGTGGTGTACACCATGCACAAAGCGCTGACCGGTCACGACCCGCTCATCTATCCTGCTGCCGACTCCGAGAACTTCGAGCAGGAGCTCAAGGCCTGGGAAGCACAAGACACGCTCTTCCGGGGCATTATCACCAAGTTCGTCGACGCGAAGTACAACCTGAAGGTCGTCATTCGCGAGTTGCTGCTGAGCCCCTACTTCCGAGCCAAGAACGCCACCGGCGTGACGGCAGAGAAGGAAGTGGAGCTGGCCACGGTCGGCACCGGCAAGCTGCTTCCGCCCGAAGCGCTCGACCGCAAGATCGAGGCTGTCTTCGGCGTAGCTTGGACGCGAAACGCGCCGAACCGCAACCTGACCAACGACTACCGCATTCTGTACGGTGGTATTGACTCCGACACGGTGACCAAGCGGCTTACGACCGCGAACGGCGTTATGGCCAACGTCGCGTGGCGTATGGCCAACGAGATGGCGTGCAAGATGAGCGCGTACGACTTCACCCGTTCGCCCAAGGATCGCTGGTTATTCCCGTTCGTGACTACGGACCATGTGCCCGAAGCGGACACCGGCGGGACCATCCCCGACAACGTCGACGCGATCAAACGCAACATCCAGTACCTCCACGGGCACATGCTCGGCGAGAACCTCGAACTCGGTGACGCCGAGATCGAGCGTACTTACAAGCTCTTCTATGAGACATGGAAGGAAGGCTTCGAGAAGGTTGGCAGCGACGAGCTGAGTTCCAACCTGACGTACTCTTGTCAGGGACGCATCGATTATGCGACCGGGGAGGATTATCCAGACGATAAACGTCTAAACAGTGATGAGAACTATTCGATTCGCGCTTGGATGGCGGTCATCACGTATCTGGCATCTGACTTTAAGTTTTTGTACGAGTAAAGGAGGCAAGACATGGAACGTAGAAATTTCCTACAAGCAGCAGCTGCTACCGGTCTGGCCCTCTCGGTGCCAGGCGCAACACGATCCGCTAGTGCAAAGGGTGAGTACAAGGGGCCCTTCGCTCTGTTCATTCACGCCGGCGGTGGATTCGACCCGATCTACCTGTTCGACCCGACCGACAACGCAGAGTTCAAGCGCGGGTACACGACCAACGGCAAAGTTGGGAATATCTCGTGCGCGACCTGGACGAAGGACTGGGAACGCTGGAACATCGACCCGAACGAGGCTCCGTACGGAGACTACATCTTCTCGCCAGAAGAATTTCTTCAGCGTAAAGGTAACCTGCTCACCGTCATCAACGGCGTGAACTCGACGACCAACAACCACGATAGCGGTCGACGGACCATCGTCAGCGGCAAGCTCCAGGAGGGTTATCCTGCGATGGGTGCGCTGATGGCGGCCGCCAAGGCCGCGGACAAACCCATGTCGTTCATCAGCGGTGGCGGGTATGACTTCACCGCGAGTTTGGTTGCGCCCACCCGTACGGGAAGCATCGATTCGTTCAATCGAATCGTCGAACCCAACCATCTGAACCCTGGTGACAAGGACACGGATTTCTATCACACCAAGGCGACCATGGATCGCATCGCGAAGTACCAGAGTGAGCGAAACGCCTCTCTGCGCGATGCACAGAAGCTCCCGTCGATCCGCCGTGCGATCGGTGAGCTCAACCTAGCGCGGGTGAACGACAACGAACTCAAGAACCTGAAGCTGCCGGACGAACTCGTCGAGCTACCGGGCAACGCGCTCAACGATCTCGAGAGAACCCTAAGACAGGGTCAGATCATCATCGAAGCCATGAAGACGGGCGTGTCGGTCGCCGGTACCGTTTCGGTCGGCGGGTTCGACACCCACGCCAATCACCTTTCGAATCAGACGCGGCAGCTCGCCAAGTTGCTGGGTGCGATCGATTGGATCTGGGACTACGCCGGACAGGCGGGGCTCCAGGACCAGCTGACGATCTTCGTGACGTCCGACTTCGGGCGTGGTCCGCACTACAACGGCCCCAACGACAACGACGGCAAAGACCACTGGCCGATCACCAGCGTTTTGGCGCTGGGTCGAGGCGTGAAGGGCAACCGCATGATCGGCGAGACAACGAAGGAGCAGCTGTCGCGCAAGGTCGACCCCGATTCGCTGGATGTCGACGACAAGGGTGTCGAAATCACTTCCGTCGAAGTCGTGAAGGCGATGCGTAAGGTCGTCGGTGTTGACGACACCGACCCCGCACAGCAGTTCCCGCTGAGCGGTGAAGACCTGAAGCTGTTCGGATAGCGGCAGGGTAGGTACAGCAAGCGAAGCGGGACGCGCCGAAGGCGTGTCCCGTTTTCGCGTTTGTGGGTTACAGTGGCTACGATGGGGATCGTAAGAGCAGCTACGCTGGGGATGGTTGGCGCGTTGTTTTGGGCAGCCAGCGCGCAAGCCAAGACGCCGCGAGACTACATGCTTAACCCGCCCAGTGCCGGCACGTTTGCCCACTTGGACGGCTACACCGTCGGCGCTCAGGCGAGCCTTGAGAATCGCGCCCATCTCGAAGAGGGGATGAGTATGTTGCACACGCGCGCCAGCGTGGTCGGCAGCTTCCCGTATGTCGAGGGTTCACTGAATCTCGACATGCGCGTGTTCCTCTTCACCTTTGGTGGGACGATCGCGTACCGACGTGTGCATCGAAACCACACGCTACCGGCGGGCGTCGCCAACACGTTAGACCTACGCAACGAACGCGAATCCGATGGCCTTCAAAACGACCAGTCGTTCCCGTGGGGTGAAGCGCGACTCAGGATGGTCGTACCCCTCGACATGTTCTTTTGGATCAACACCGGCACGTTGCGCTGGGAGGATCGCGAGGACAATTCGTTCGACTGGTTCCACGGCATGCCCCACGACGGCGGAATGCTGGGGCGCTTCGATTCGGCTTTCCTGTACCGTCATCGCGATTTCGGTGCGATCGGACCTTACGGTCGGTACATGGACTTGCCCAAGGACGGGGGCCGAGAAGGCAAGCTGTACGGCGGACTGCTGTTCATGACGCGCCCCGGCTTCATCAAAGCCGGTCGCGATGCAGTCGATCTATTCTTGTTCCAAACGCTGTTCACGGGTGGCGACGAGTTCGGTCTGCACGGCTACCGCATCCCGATCTACCTGCTGGCGGTTTACAGAGCGTCGCTGCGACTCTAACCGCCGAGGTAAGCATCCGTGACTAGAAGCCGAGGTCGTCGTCTTGACCGACGGCTCGTCTTTTTTGGGGAAGTGGTTTCGGCTTAGCGGCGGGAGCGGACCTCGTTGTGGCGGCCGGCTGAGACGGGGCTGCGCTCGGAATTGCGGACGCAGGTGGGGCAGCGGACGCCGAGGATGGCGTGGACGGCGCCGGAGTCGGCGTCGGAGATTCCGAGCTTGAGGAGTCCGCGTCGGATGGCGCGCCGGAGGGCCGAGCCGAGACCGGTGGTTCGTCGGCGGGCGCTGACCGGCCGACGGTGACGACGAGGAGTGCAATACCGGCGCCGACTAGCGCGATGACGCTGGTCGCTAGCATCGCCCACAGCCATCGTGACGGTCGCAACGGTTTGGCTTGCGACTCGATCGGGTTGGTCGTGATAGTTGCCGGGCTTCCCGTCTCCGGTTCCGGAACCGGATGCTGCGGCTGACTGGCACCACGGCGGTACCCGGTCGACGTCACACCGAGCGCTTCCCATAGAGCGTCCGACATTTCGCGCGGCGTCTGGAACCGGGTCTGGGATGTGCGGTTACATGCGCGCGCAAACCACTCGTCGATCGTCGCGGGTAGTTCCGGTGCCACGTCGGATGGTTTGGGTATCGGCGCGCCGAGGATGGCGGCGATGGTCTCGGACTGGGTTTCGCGCTTGAACGGGAGCTGGCCGGTCATGGCACCGAACGCGACGACTCCGACTGCCCATAAGTCACTCAGCACGGTCACTTCGCCACCGGTGATCTGTTCCGGGCTCATGTAGGCGAGCGTTCCGACCGCTTGGCCTTCAGTCGTCACGCTCGTCCCATCGTCCAATCCCTTGGCTACGCCGAAGTCGAGCAGCTTGACGAAGGGAGCGTTGCCAGCGGAGCTGCATAGAAAGATGTTGCTGGGCTTGATGTCGCGGTGAACGATCTGCTCCTCGTGCGCTCGACTAAGCGCGACGCACACGTGCTCCACGATGTGGGCGACCTCGTGCGGATCCATGATTCGATTCCGCAATTCAACGGCAAGGTCGTGTCCTTCGAGCAACTCCAGAACGATGAACGGTGTCCCGTCGTCGGTCACGCCGTGGTCGAGAGTCTGGACGACGTGCGGACTGCGGACTCGGGCAGCGCTAGAGGCTTCGCGAGAGAAGCGCGCACGGCTCGTGGGGTCGTTCGACAGACGGTCTGCCAGAAACTTTACGACCACCTGTGCCTGCAGTGTTTCGTGTTCGGCTAGCCAAACGGTGCCCATGCCGCCCTTGCCAAGCCGCTTGAGCAGCCGGATCGACGGCGTGATCATCACGTCCGGTGCTTGTTCGAACACCTGCAGACTATACGCGCGGTGGGCCCAAACCGCGACTTGCCACGGAGGCCTACAGCTTAAGTGGCGTGAGGGTGTTTCGATCTACGAACGTCCCGTCACCTAACTGGCCGAGATCGTTCCGGCCCATGCAGCGAAGTGGGGCGACCGCCGTTGACAGGCATAGATGATGGGAGCCGTGCGTGCTGAATGCCTGGAGCTGTTCGGCGACCTCGAGGGCGGGTGTTGGAGCGTCGCTTGGTGGAAGCCCCAGCTGCCCGTAGCGATTCGAGCCGAAGCAGATGAGCTTGCCGGCGGTGGTTTGGACGCAGGTATGCTCGTGACCAAGGCTTGCGGTGGCTACCAGGTCGAGGTCTGGTACCGGTTTCGGCACCGCGCGCGAGGTTGTCGTACCATCGCCGAGCTGGCCGAAGTCGTTGGCTCCCCAGCACAGCAGCTCCTGCGATGAACCGCGTGCACATACATGCGTTCCGCCGACGTAGACTCGGTCGATGCGCGGCAGACCGGGCACTTGCACGGGTGCATCGGAGTACGGCGTATCGGTTGCGTCGACACCGAACAAACCGTTTTCGTTGAGGCCCCAGCACCACAGCTCCCCAGCGTCCTTTGTGACGACGCACGTCGCCCGAGCCAGCGGCGCGACCTGAACAACCTCTGGCAGATTCGGCACCAGCACGGGCGTCGGTCGCGGTACGCGATCCCCGAGTCCGAGCTGCCCGTCCTCGTTTGCCCCCCAGCAATAGACCGCTCCACTTTCCGTTCGCCCGCACGTGTGGCGGTCTAGCGAATTGATGCCGAGGACTGGGGGCAAGTCAGAAACCGCCGTGGGCGTCCACTGCGACGTCGTCGAACCGTTGCCGAGTTGTCCGACCGTGTTCTCACCCCAGCATTCAACACTTCCGTCGTCGCGGCGCCCGCAGCGGTGGGCTGAGCCGGCGACGGTTTGCGAGAACCCGACACTGAGGACAACCTTCGGAGAGCTGCTGCGGTACGGTTGACCGGCGCCGTTTGGCCTACCCCAACACAGGGTGGTGAAGTCGGAGAAGTCCACGGCGCAGGTGCCGGTGCGACTCGTACGCACCACTAGCAGGTCGCTGGCTCGCCGACACTGACCTTCGCATTCCGCCCGCTCGAGTCCGTCGAAGTCCCGCTCGGCCTGCGCGGCCCGATCTCCGCTCCTCGGATCACGGTCGAAACCAAGGCCTTCGTCGACGCGCTCGTGCGCAGCGGGCGCGCCGAGCTCGCGCGTCAGGTCGGCAGCAAGCTCGACGCGCTGCTCGGCGACCGCGTGCCGGGCGTCGGGGGATCCGTGCAGGATGTGCTCACGGGCAAGAAGAGCGCGGCCGAGCTCGCCGAAGAGGCCAAGAAGCGCGCGCTCGAAGAAGCCGAGAAGCGCAGCAAGCCCGTTGTCGACGAAGCCAAAAAGCGCGCGCTCAAGGAGCTCGAGAAGGTCCTCCCGGGTGGCCTGCCCAAGGGCCTCCCGAAGCTGCCGGGCGGACTCTTCGGTGGCGACAACAAATCGAAGAAGCCCGCGGACAAGTCCCCGGCCAAGAAAGA